>NZ_JBUDXA010000020.1:0-106741 GCF_054956755.1 Rufibacter sp. JT3400010
TGTCTACTACGGCTTCAGGGGCTATAGAACCCGCCAGAGCCGCCGGCTGGTAGGGTAAGGCATTTCAGAATAAAGGTTGAAACAATTCTTTCAGATTGATTGTAGCGTTTAGTTCTGCGGCAAATACACCCAACCCACTCTGACTTCTTACGGAATTGTTTCTCTGCTCACCAAAATACTGACAAACGATGGCTCACCGAAAAGAGATGGTTTTGTTTACATACAGTGGTCTATAGAGATGCAAAAGAACTAACCGGAAGCTGGAGTGATATTAGAATTCTGGCCTCAGAAAAGGAATTTCCAGGATGGCACTTTCCTTATTTTCACTCCTTAGAGAGTAAGGGAGATAAGTGGTATTTCACCATATCATTATGAAATATTTATAATGGTATCTGAATGTAAACAGATATACACCAATAATGCATATTACTCTATCTGCTATTTACCATATGATTTATTGTGCATACAAGCCAGTTTTTAGCGCAAATAGAAAATGGAGCCTACTGTTTCTATTTTTTATTTGCGCTATGAGTTCACAGGCGCAGCACCTCGTAGATGTCTCCAGGTTGAACAACCGAAACGGGGTTAAGGTGCAGGTAGAAAACAAGCTGATAGATGTTAAATGGCCCGCAGGCAAGAATGAAAACGGAAGGTTAATACTCGATCTTGACAAGAGCATGCCCTTGTTTAAAAGCGTAGGCCTGGAAACAAAAGTCGAGTATAAGGAAATTGGAGCAGGGCTTGATCCTGCTTTTATTCTTACAATTGGCAAGAGAACCCTAGACCCAAAAAGTGGAGGATGGGACGTGTTTTTTGACCGAGTTCCAAACAAGCCTTACAAGTCTTATTTGGTGGGCTTTGACAAGCGTTCCGCAAGCATTAGTAGTTCTGGCGTACATACCATTATCCGTATCTCTGATATGCAGGCGGCCACATTCAAAGGGATGCTTGAAATAACGTTATACAATGGTAGCCCTCTCTTCAACGTAGCAGCAGTTCTGGCTACAGAAGCTGATTCTACAGCCATTCTCTATGACGCCGGTTTAGTGAGTAAAACACAGCTTTGGGAGAATATATCCTGGTCAGATGTTAAAAACGTGTTCCATACCACAAAGGTGATACATGGAACAGCCGCGAAAAACCAGGAAGTAAAGTACCGTACTATTATAGGGCAGAGCAAGGGGGGAAGCCTCGCGCTATTTCCCCCTCCGCACCAGTATTTTTATCCCTTAGACGAAGCCTTCAACCTGAAATTCACTTGGTGGGGAGAGAGTTACGGAAATCTGATGTCCGGCTACGGAATTGGTATTCGTCAGGACCCATTGGGAGACAGGCGTTTCGTTCCCTGGTTCAATGCACCTCCTGCAACCAAGCAGCGCCTTAACTTTTTCTGTTTGCTTGATACCGGTAGTCCGGCAGGAGCCTTGGAGGAAGTAAAGAAATTCACCCACAGCGATTCCTATGTTCCGCTTCCTGGATATAGAACCATGGCTAGCCACTTTCACAACGAATTCATCATGGATGTTGTCCTAAAAGGTTTGCCCGTGCCGGAAAGGCCCGAGTTTAAGGAAGTCTTCGAGAAGGCCGGAGTGAATATCGTCCATCTGGGAGAGTTTCATGGGCCGGGCCACCCCAAGGGGCCGGATGAGGAACGCTTAAGAGAGTTGCATGCGCTCCATGAACAGTGTGCCCGGCTTTCCGATAATGATTTCCTCTTGCTGCCAGGCGAAGAGCCTAACAACTTCTACGGTGGCCATTGGTTAAGTTTTTTTCCTAAACCGGTTAATTGGATTATGTCTAGAAAGCCTGATATGCCATTCGTTTCGGAACATCCAAGATATGGGAAGGTATACCGTATAGGTAATGAAGCAGAGATGCTGAAATTGCTTGAACTGGAGAATGGCCTAGCCTGGACCGCACACGCTCGGACAAAAGCCTCTACCGGATATCCTGATGCGTATAAAGAAAAACCCTTTTTCAAGTCTGACACTTATATGGGGGCAGCGTGGAAAGCTATTCCGGCCGACCTTTCTTTGCCAACCTTAAGCAAGCGCGTACTCAACCTGCTGGACGATATGTCAAATTGGGGGTTAAGAAAGCATGTGATAGCGGAGAGTGACATTTTCACTATCACGGAGCAAAACGAGATGTACGCCCATTTGAATGTTAACTACCTGAAGCTCGATAAGCTCCCTGACTTCAAGGATGGCTGGCAGCCGGTGCTAGATGCGATGCGACAGGGAAAGTTCTTTGTTTCAACTGGGGAAGTACTGATCCCAGTGTTTACCGTTAATGGCAAGGAATCTGGTCATACGGCTAAAATCCATTCCTCGGGCAAAGCAAAGGTGGCCTTCTCAGCTGATTGGACCTTTCCTTTGAATTTCGCGGAGATAGTGTCGGGCGACGGAAATGAAGTTTACCGGGAGCGAATAAACCTGAATAACACCTTAGCATTCGGGAAAAAGCAGTTTGAATTTACTGTTGATCTAAAGAACCGGAAATGGGCAAGGCTTGAGCTTTGGGATATTGCGGCGAATGGTGCCTTTACGCAACAGGTTTGGTTGGAATAAGTAGCAGTTTATCCAAACTATCTTCAGACGCAGGGTAACGTTTGTAGAGTACCTGCTAATGGTGTTTCCTATAACTATAAGCCAAGGTTCATTCACCCCAGATCTGACACCAAGGTCTATACCTGCTGCGACGCGTTGGGCATGCCCCGCAGGTTTTTTTCACCCTTGGCCACCACTCCGACCACCAGCAGGCAGAGGCGTTGTTGGCGCAGGACAGGTCCAGGGCAGCAGTGGCTGACAAGGGCTACCGATAGCGGTGTCTTCGCTAAGACTGTTGCCCAGCAGGGTGCTGAAGGTAGCTATCCATTTCCGGTCAAATGCCAAGCAGCCGCGCCACATCAATTAGGAACCTTCTACAAAGACAGTAAAAAAGCGCTTCTTCAACCGTGTAGAGCACTAGCCGCGTACTGCCGCTAGGTACGACAAGACCGAATCCAGTTTCATGCCATTCCTGCAGGTCGCCGAAACTATACGCTGCTACTCTAATTGTCAACTCAACCTAGTTTGGCTGGAATTATCAAAAAGTCTTTTTCAATGGTGCGGGATTATCTAATCTATCCGCCGTGCTCAAAAAGGAAATCTCTTTGATATATTATTGGTGATCAATCTATCATGTAAAAAACATGAATGGAGATTTAAGGAAACAGTTATCTATGACTGGTAATAAAAATTTTATAAAAAATGATAATTGTACATTATATGTAGAAACATTCATTTAAAATGAATAGGAGAGATTTTCTGAATATCCATTTTATAACTTATTGGTTTAGGCTATTCTGATAAGACTGGCAATCAGCTTATTGTATAATTTTGCTTTGAACTTCTGGTGTGTTATTCTGGTTTGCCCACTTAATAAAGGGAATAATCAAATAAATACTTATAAATTTACAATTAAGACAGAAGATGATGAAAGTGGGAGGTACGAAGAAGAGAAGCAGTTTCTTTGCCGTATGGATGTTAGTTTGGGCTTTTACCAATTTTAAAAATTGCCCTGCTTTTGCACAAAATACAACTACTTACAAAGTCGGGGATTACCGCACTGCCTCCGCTGGCACGCTCAGCCAGACAGGCGGGGCCAGCCTCCTAGAACAATTAACCACAGAAGGCACTTGGGTGATGGCTTCTTATCCATTGCCAATGACAGCAACTCTATTTGTAGAGCATTCTGCCCAACTTTCTGGGGTACTGCAACTGGCTCAATTACACGTAGCTTCGCAAAAGAGCCTAACGGTTCCTGCTAATACCAGCTTGATTACCACCGGTCAACTCACAGTAGCTACTTTGGCTCAGGTTATCCACCAAGGAGAAATTGAGAACCGAGGGTTGTTTCGGTTACAAGACAATTCTAAGCTGATTATCAAATCTCCTACTTACAAAGCTTCGTCTTTGGTTTGGGCGGGAACCGAGGAAATTGACGCTGCTTCAGAAGTAAGAATAGAGGCAGCTATGACCAATGAGTCCTTATTCAGCAGTAGTCAGTTGGGGGCCCAAGCTCACGGGTACTGGTTTGGTAAACTAACTTTTGCCCCAACTCTTACCAACAGTCAATGGCAACTGACAGATGCTTCGGCTCCGTTGGCTGCCCAAACCTTCAGCGCTACGCTTCCTGCTTCTTCTTCGCTTTTACTTCTGGCAGGTTCAGGACAATCAGTTCAGTTTGGGAAGGATGTAGTACTGAACGGTGGCGTTTATTTATTACAAAACCAGAACATAGGCTCTGGCACCGTATCTATTGCAGGTAATCTGGCCGTTCAGAATGCCACGCTTACGCTAAACCAAATGTCCAGTTCTGAGGCAGTTTCTAGTATTGATCTGAAAGGAAACTTGTCAACAGATGCTACCTCCGTTATCAATAACAGCAGTACAGTTGATACCAAAGCCAGCGGAATCAGGTTTGTGGGCAACACTTGGCAACTCCTTAACGCAGCCGGAGCCGTGAACCACGTTTCTTTGTTTGTGAAAGCTGGCGCCCTGGTGCGTTTAGGGCAGAACCTTCGGCTTAATCCTGCCAACTCTGTTTATGCGGGTGCTTTGGCGGTGGAGAACGGTGGCACTTTAGATTTCGGGGTAGATGCGAACAATGAAGGGTATCAGGTGCAGGGTCAAGGGTATTTCAGGTTGGAGCAGGGGGGCACCTTGTACATCACTAGTTCGCAGGGAATTAATATCACCGGGGCAGCGGGTAATGTGCAGGTTTCAGATAGCCGAAGGGCCTTCACCACGTTAGGTACTTTCGTGTACAATGGAAAAGTACCGCAGCAAACTGGTAACGCGTTTCCCACCACCGGCAGCGGTAAAGTGATCATCATTGATAATCCTACTTCGGTTACCTTGACCAATACCATAGGTCTGTCGGTCAATACGTCTGTTTCTCCGCAGGGAGGAAGACTGGAAATTAAACAGGGAACCTTTGTTTCTGGGGCTTCGGCTGAAGTGACGGGTGCCGGAAAACTGGTTATGAGCGGCGGCAAATACCAAATTCATGCCGTAGGCACGGTAGTGCCGCAACTAACCGGCGTCTATGAGTTAACGGGTGGCGCTATCGAACTGGCCGGTAACGGAAGCCAGACCTTGAGAGGAGGTACCAATTACACCTACTTCAATGTGATTGTTGCCGGGACCAATGATCTGGGTGCTTCTTATAAAACGGTCTCCACCACCACTACCGTTACGCAGAACCTTACTATTCTTCCCAACGCCATCTTAGACCTCACCAACAAAAGCTTAAAAGGCGATGGCGGCTTAACGATGACGGGTGGGTTGTTCCGGATAGGGAAGGCCAGTGGTACCTTACCGGAGTTAGCCGGGAAAAATACTCCCTACACCTTAACCGGCGGTACCGTTGAGTTTTATGGCACCACAAACGGGCAAAGCCAATCCATCAGAGGAGCGTACGGAAATTCCCAGAAGATAACCTACCATCACCTGCTTCTGAATGCCGCAGAAGCCAATACGATAGATGATACAGGAAACCAGCTGCTAAGTGCCAATTTAGACGTGGCTGGCTCACTGACGGTGAAAGCTCCAGCGGTTCTACAGGTAGCCTCCAACAGAGCTGTGGGCGGAACCGGTAATTTTACTGTGGAGCCGGGGGCTACGTTGTTGTATGGTTCTCCGCAGGGAATAAAACTGAGTGGAACCGGTACTTCAGACGGGAACGTGCGGGTGAGCGGTACCAGATCTTTCTCGCCGCAGGCTAGTTACGGCTTCATCGGGAATTCTGTGATGGTCACTGGTGACGGGTTGCCCGCTACGGTGGTTAATCTGCTAATGGCGAAAACCGGTGGAAGCGTGACATTGACAAAATCGTTGGCGGTTTCTGAGGTGTTTACGTTCAAAAGTGGCATTTTCAAAACCGATGAGTACGAGGTAGCCCTTGCCAGACCAGACGCGGCCGCGTTGCAGCTAGCAGATCCGGCGCTCTATATTCAGGGTAACCTGAGAAGAAAGGTAGGAAGCAGCGGTACTTATTCTTTCCCCGTGGGAAGCGCCACCGGAAAACGGCAACTAGACCTGCTCTCCATTGGGTTAAGCGGAAACGGCTTTGAGAGTGTAGTAGTGGGTTTCAAACCACTTGCCAACCACCAGGATGCCGACATGTTTTTAACCGAAGGTGAACTTACCTATACCAGTATAGAGAAAGAAGGTGTGTGGCATGTAGCACCAAATGCAACTCCGGCTACCGGTAATTTCACCGCCATGGCTTCCCTGCAAGGTTTCGCTAACCTTTCTGACAATAAATTTGCCTTACTGATCAGACCTCTCAACTCCACCAGCGGCAAAGAGTGGTCTACCGGCGGAGGAACTTTGGAAGCACCCGGCAAAGAGGGAAGAACCGTGGCCGGTGGGTATGCCAAACGTAACTTTATTACTCCCTTCGGACAGCTGGGCATTGCCAATATTGAGACCGTGTTGCCAGTATCCTGGCTGTATGTACAGGCCGAACGCAAAAACCAACAGGTAAACGTGCAATGGGCAACCGCAACCGAGGTTAACAATGATCGGTTTGAGGTGGAGTATTCATTAGACGGCAAGAACTTTACTCAGGTAGGCAAAGTAGCGGGCTCGGGTAACAGCAACATCAAGCGGGAATACAGCTTCCAACATACGTCATCCGTTAATGCCAATACCTATTACCGGGTGAAGCAGATTGATTTTGACGGTAAGTTTGAATACAGCAAAGTGGTAGTCGTGGAAACCAGCGGCGCTACTCTAGCCCAAATCACGTTGTATCCCAACCCCAGCCATGATTATCTGTACCTCTCCAACATCAGCCTTGAGCCGTCTGCTGCTGTTGAGATTCTGGATATGCAGGGCAGGAGTGTAGGGAAAGTAACACCGCAACAGAATGGAACCACTTCGATTATTTCTGTGCAGCAATTACCGGCCGGGAACTACATTGTCCGGGTGAAGAACGCGGACCAGTTTTTCCAGCAGCGGTTTGTAAAGCAGTAAGTTGTTTTAGCCTGGTTTTCTGAAAACAAGTGCAAAAGCGAAAGCCGGTTCAACTGAACCGGCTTTCGCTTTTATATAGGCTGATGGTAATCATCCCAAAGAGAAGAATGACGATCTATAATTTATTCGTCATCCAGATCTTGGTAACTCGCGGTAATAACGCTTGTTAAAAGCTTTTGTAGGTCGCCCACAAGATCCTTTCAGGATGACAAATGGGTGTATTGACAAAATGTATTGTTTAAACTGTCACTTTACTTAGCACATGAGCACATTAAAAAATCAGCACATTAATATGCGCGTCCTTCTTTGTTTTCCATGAAGTTCACGAAGGCGCGGTTCACTACTTTCATGCCGCCCGGGGTAGGGAAGTTGCCGGTGAAATACCAGTCGCCAATGTGATTAGGAATTGCCTGGTGAAGACCTTCCACGGTTTGGAAAATGACTTGCACTTCGGCCTTCACGTTAGACGCCTTTACAATTTGCGCTACTTTGCCGCTTATTTCATCTGGGGTGAACTGGTCATAAAGTTCCTGCACAAAGTTCTTGGTTCTGGCTTCACCGGTTTTCAGGCCCATTTGGCAATTCTGGTACACTTCGCGCGCCAGGTTCTCTTGCTGACGTTCTTTCAATAAACCCATCATGGCCCGGAACGCGACAAACTCCTTCATTTTAGACATGTCAATGCCGTAGCAGTCTGGGTAGCGGATTTGCGGGGCGCTGGACACAATGATAATCTTTTTAGGGCCCAGGCGGTCCAGCATTTTAATGATGCTCTGCTCCAGAGTGGTGCCGCGCACAATGGAGTCATCAATGACCACAATGGTGTCTACGCCTTTCTTCACTACCTCGTAGGTAGTATCATAGACGTGGGCTACCAAGTCGTCGCGGGAGTCATTGTCGGTGATGAAGGTGCGGAGTTTGGCGTCTTTGATGACTAATTTCTCTACTCGTGGCCGGAAAGAAAGAAGGTTTTCCATCTTGTCAACGTCCCCGTCTGCTTCGGCAATGGCCGTGCGACGGTAGGAGCGGAGGTGATCTTCTACGCCTTCCATCAAACCCAGAAAAGAAGACTCCGCAGTGTTGGGAATGTACGAGAAAACGGTGTTCTCCAGGTCATAGTCAATAGCCTGTAAGACCTGCGGGGTCAGCAATTTGCCCAGCATCTTGCGTTCCTGGTAAATCTCAGGGTCGTTGCCGCGCGAAAAGTAGATGCGCTCAAAGCTGCAGGACTTCTTTTCCAAAGCAGGCAGTACTTCCTTCTCGGAGGCTTCGCCGTTCTTCTCAATGATAAGCGCGTGCCCCGGCGAAATCTCCTTTATCTGGCTGTACTCAATCCCGAAGGCGGTTTTAATAGCCGGTTTCTCAGATGCGATAACCACCACTTCATCATCCATATAATAATACGCCGGACGAATACCGGAAGGATCACGCACCACAAAGGCGGCCCCGTACCCGGTTAATCCCGCCATGGCGTACCCGCCGTCAAAGTCTTTGCAGGCCCGGCGCAGCACGCGTTGCAGGTCCAGGTTTTCTTCAATAAGGGCCGTGATTTCCTCGTTGTTGTTGTCTGGCTTGAAGTAATCAAAAAGGCGCTGGTTTTCCTCGTCCAGGAAGTGACCGATCTTTTCCAATACGGTAACGGTATCAATCTTCTGGCGGGGGTGCTGGCCAAGTTCGGTGAGCACATCAAACAGCTCATCTACGTTGGTCATGTTGAAGTTACCGGCCACGGCCAGGCTTCGGTTGCGCCAGTTGTTTTCCCGCACC
Organism: Rufibacter sp. JT3400010; assembly: GCF_054956755.1. Classification (NCBI taxonomy): domain Bacteria; kingdom Pseudomonadati; phylum Bacteroidota; class Cytophagia; order Cytophagales; family Hymenobacteraceae; genus Rufibacter; species Rufibacter sp. JT3400010. The sequence continues at coordinate 8,793 of NZ_JBUDXA010000020.1, forward strand.
ATGGGGTGGCAGTTGTCTACGCTGTTTAGGCCGTGGGTACCATAACGCAAATGGCCCAGATACACATCGCCTAAAAACGGCAGATTATCTCTGAGCCAGTCAATGTCTTTGGAAGCCTCTGGGTGTTTTCGCTTCAGTTTGCCGTATTTTTCGCTAATTCTGCCAAAAATCGCATCAATCGCTTTGGTCTTAACGGAGCGGTACCGGGCAATGTACTCGGTGCCAGGTTTGGCTTTGATTTTGATGCTGGCAAAACCGGCGCCGTCTTGCCCCCGATTGTGCTGTTTCTCCATGAGCAGGTACATCTTCTGGATGCCGTACATGGGCGTGCCGTATTTTTCGGTGTAGTATTCTAAGGGTTTGCGGAGGCGGACCAAGGCAATTCCGCACTCATGTTTTATCGCATCACTCATTGTAAAAGGCTTTTAGGCGAAAGCACGTGTCCAATGCTTCCGGTTGCCAGTCCTGCTTTGTTAAAAAGGGAAGCAGAAAAGACATGCAAAGGTAAGTGTAAAAATACGTAACGCGCTAACGGAAAAACCATTTTCCGTGGGCCATTCTTTTTTTGAGATAGGGTAAAAATATATAAAGCAGGGGCAGAGCGAAGCCAGCAGTAATTTAGACGGGGTTGCCTTATGGAACTACTAAATATCTTGTTTTGCAGTTCTTTACCAATATCATTTGTAACCCGATTTCCTGAAAGTAACTCTAAAACGAAGAACAGGTTGAGGTGAAGCAATGGGTTGTTGCCTACCTTTGCCTTCATGAACAGACAAGTACAGGTACACGGTGCTTTATTTCTGGTGGCCCTCATCTACGGCGCCAACTACAGCATTGCCAAAGAGATAATGCCAGGCTACATGTTGCCGTTCGGTCTCATTGTGTTGCGGGTGGTAAGTGCGGTGCTGGTGTTTGGGGCTATATCTTTGTTTGTGGTCAAAGAGAAGGTTCAAAGTAAAAGTGACTGGGTAAGAATCATGCTTAGTGGCTTGTTCGGGATTACGTTAAACCAGCTTTCCTTTTTCAGCGGACTGAATCTTACCTCGCCCATCAATGCCTCCCTAATTCAGACGGTTTCGCCTATTGTGGTGGTGCTGTTGTCGGCGTACCTGCTTAAAGAGCGGATTCAGGCTTTTAGAATGGTGGGCATTCTGCTGGCGGGGCTGGGAGCCATGATGCTGATTTCGGGTAAGGCCGGTAACGCGCAGGGGAATATTTTAGGCGATTTGCTGATGCTGGTCAATGCAGCGTGTTTCGGGGCTTTTCTGGTTTTGGTGAAACCATTAATGCAGCGCTATAACCCAATCACAGTGGTGAGCAGGGTATTTTTAGTAGGTTCAGTGGGTGTCATTCCCTTTGGGATAGGGCAGGTCATTCAGCCAAAATATGCTTCATTCCCGATGCATATCTGGGGAGCCATCGCATTTGTTATCATTGCGATGACTATTCTGGCCTATCTTCTGAACGTATGGGCCATAAAGTATGCCAGTCCGGCCCTTGTGGGTGTATATATTTACCTGCAACCGGTTTTCGCCATTTTAATAGCGGTAAGCTTAGGGAAAGACCTGTTTACCTGGCAGAAAGCCCTCTACGCGGCCATGATTTTTGGCGGCGTCTACCTGGTAAGTAAACCTAAAAAGGAAATTGTCTAAGTATTCTGCGGTAGAACCTCCGTATAAAGAACCTTTGAACGCTTTTGACGCAGAAGGAACAACAGATAAGATGACAGAACAAGCTCGATTCGAAGATAACGAACTTCATCATCTCTTCCTGATGGTTGAGGCCCAGGATGCGACCTGTATGCTTAACCTGGCGGGTCACCCGCTGCGCATACGTGAAGTTATTTTTCAGATGGTAGACAACGGTTGCCGGGTTAGCAAAGTAGGAGCAGACTTCTATAACATGTTCCTCTATGACAAAGAAGTGACCGAAATCTACGATTACCTCACCACCATCATCAAAGTGAAATTCATGCAAGCTAGGTAGCATTAAGCTGAAAGATGTTTTAGGCCTGATTTTACTAAAACGGCTGCTAATCCGTGAACAGAACGGCGGCTTTCTAGGCATTTCTGACAGGACTAAAACAAAGTGTCCTTAAATGAGGTAAGGTAACAAGTGATCTCCATCAACCATTACCAAAGCCAAGCTGCATGAACGCTACTACCAGAATTGAACATGATTTCCTAGGCGAAAAAGAGATTCCCAACACGGCCTATTACGGGGTGCAAACCCTCAGGGCATTAGAGAACTTCAACATCACGGGCATCACCAATTCCTCTGAGCCGCTTTTCATTGTCGCGTTTGCTTACGTGAAGAAGGCGGCGGCCATGGCCAACCGAGATTTGGGCGTGCTGGACAAGAAAATTGCCGAAGCCATTATTTTTGCCTGCGACGAGTTAATTGCAGGCAAATACCGCGATCAGTTTGTGACCGACCTGATCCAAGGCGGGGCCGGAACCTCTGTAAACATGAACACCAACGAAGTCATTGCCAACATTGGGTTGGAATACCTAGGCCACCAGAAAGGACAGTACGAGTTTCTGCACCCCAACAACCACGTCAACTGCTCCCAATCTACCAACGATACCTACCCAACGGCCATCATGATGGCCTTGCACCTGAAAGTAGATGTGTACCTGCAGGCCTTAGCTGATCTGCGGGAATCCTTCCTCCGGAAATCAAAAGAGTTTAAGAACGTGCTGAAGATGGGCCGTACCCAGTTGCAAGACGCCGTGCCTATGACATTAGGCCAGGAGTTTCATGCATTTGCCACTACCATTGGAGATGACATCAAGCACCTGCGCGAAGTGCAACGCAAGTTGTTGGAGTGCAACATGGGCGCCACCGCCATTGGCACCAGCATTAACGCTCCCCAAGGCTACCCCGAACTGTGCACCAAATATTTAGCCCAAATCACCAAATTGCGCATTACCCTCGCCCCAGACCTGATAGAAGCCACCTCAGACATGGGTTCCTACGTGTTGCTATCCGGTATGCTGAAACGCAGCGCCATCAAAATCTCCAAAATCTGTAATGATCTGCGCCTGCTGGCTTCCGGACCACGGGCGGGCCTGAACGAGATTCGGCTCCCACCCATGCAGCCGGGTTCGTCTATTATGCCGGGCAAAGTGAATCCGGTTATTCCGGAGGTAGTGAACCAAACCGCTTTCTATGTGATGGGCGCAGATGTGACCATTAGTATGGCAGCCGAAGCAGGTCAATTGCAGTTGAATGTGATGGAGCCTGTTATCGCGTTCAGCTTGTTCACCTCCATGAATTACATGATCAATGCCATTACTACCCTGCGCCTTAAGTGTATAGATGGCATTACGGCCAACGTGGAAGTATGCCGCGAAGAGGTCATGCGCAGCATTGGCATTGTCACCGCGCTCAACCCAATTCTGGGTTATGAAACCTCGGCCTCTATTGCCAAAGAAGCCTTAGCCACCGGAAAATCCATTCATCAGATTGTGATTCAGGAACGGCAATTAATTACCCAGGAGAAGTGGGATGAAATCTATTCCTTTGAGAACATGATCCATCCGGTGTTCATCAACGGATAACCCCAGGAACTTCTGCCTAAGTCCAAGAACCAGCCCCTTGTTTTAGCCTGTTTTCAGAAAATCAGCATTAAAACAAAAGGCTGGTTCTTTGTTTTGTTGAGTGGGGTTAATTGGAGTTCTGATTGTATAGGCAAATTACTTGAGATGTAGCGTCGTTACACCGTAACGACGTGATTCCGCAGCATGCAAGGGGCCGCCCTCCGCGGGAGTTTTATCTTCCCCAAACAGCATTTGGAAACTAGCGTGTTATACAGGAATGCTGCGTATCTTCGTTTTCCCTTTGCGGCCATTTGCCTTTGCCAGATGAAACTTTAACAGAATAGTATACCTTATGCAAAGGAACCGCAGTAGAACAATTTGAGATGTTAGAACATTCGCTTTTTCATAAACTTCCACCCTGGACCCAGGCCGAACTTCTGGAGCAGAAGGGGATAGCACTGTCGCAGCGTAGCTTCAATGGATGGGCCATTACCTTGTTCTCGTTTGAGAACCATTTTCTGGAAGTATGGGCCAAAATGGGCGTGGAGGTAGTAGGCTCTTTTCAGGCCACCGCCACGTACATGGACATCATAGAACCGTACATGAGTGATCTCTCAGTACCCGAAGGTGTGTGACGCTTCCTGAATAATAGTGTAAATAACGCAGCCGCTGCATGTCAAGCATTTTATGCCCTATAAATAGAAAGGCCCTTGTTTCTAAAAACAAGGGCCTTTCTATATTTTATAAGAAACGTACGTAGTGGTTTTAGGACATATTTCTGGAAAACAGCCTTTAAACCAGTGTCTTTTCTATTCTGGCTTTCACTTTTCTGAAGGTGCAGTTTGCTTGTATGGAGCATAGCCACTGCAAGCGCAATGCCTCATTCAGAAATAGGGGAACCCCTTATTCTATCACCTTTACGTTAATGGCATTCAGGCCTTTTAAGCCTTTTTCTACCTCAAACGTAACTTTGGTGTTTTCCTGCACCGTGCCTTCCAGCGCGTTCTGGTGCACAAAGATGCTTTCCTGAGACACATGGTCTTTGATGAAACCGTATCCTTTGGAAGAGTTGAAGAAGGTGATGGTGCCTTTTCTGATCAGATCGGCAGGATCAAGGGCTTCTTGTCTGGACACGCCAATCTGGATATCTTCCTGATTGATGACTTTCTTTTTCTTGGTAGGATCTGGCGGCGTAGAAGAGATGTTACCATTTTCATCTACGTAGGCAAGCATGTCATCCATGTCTTTGCCTTTGTTGGAAGTGGCGCTACGCTCTTCCTTTTTCTGCTCTTTGTCCTGGCGCTTCTTGAGTTTCTTTTTTTCTTTTTCTTTTTTACTGAAGGTTTCTTGTGATCTACCCATTATGTGTGCTTGGTTGTTAAATACTGTAATCTATGCTAATGATCAATGCCTGTTCTGGCAGAAAAGTGCCCTACCGGAACATAAAGTTGGTGCCGTTGCGAATCCAGGTCTCAAAGAAGGAGTTATCATTGAACTCACCCGTCAATAAACCTTCTTCTTCTTTGCTGGCCCGGCTATTCATGAAACTTGGAAGCGAAGATTGGTTATTGGGTACCCAGTCCTGGCCTTTTTTCAAAGCAATACACAAGTACTCACGGGTGTTTTTATCTACTAGATATTTTCTGTTCATAAAAGGGATGTTACTCCGGAGTTGATAAACCGGCACAGAATGGTGAAAAAAATGTAAAACCTTGCTACTGATAAGCAAGGGTAAAAGCCTTACCGCAAGCAAAAAAGCGTGACGTAAGCAGCAGTAAAACGAAATTCTTTACAGAGCGCGGACGTTTAAGGCCGGGAATTGTTTTTAGGTGACCTCCTGTGTTCCAGCGTCTTTGTGCTATTTAAGATTACCGGAAACTACCAGACCAAGAAACTTTCGTTTGGCCTCCTATAAAAAGTTATACTTTGCCCTGCTTTGCGTAGTATTGCTTGTTATACCTATATGACATAACATAGAGCAGATACGTTCGTTATTTTGTACAATATACGCTAAATTATTTACAATCTCTATTTTTTCGGCTTCGGTAGCGGCAAACAGAGGTGGTGAGCTTTCAGAAAACGGCTTGATTACCCAAATTCTAAAATCTGTTGATATTAAAAGTAGCTGATTTACAATAAGTTTGTAGAATGTTTGCTTTAAAGTAGGTATGGACTGCCTTTTTTAAACTAATTAGAACGTTTTATACGTTTAAAGAGTACGTATTTGTACCGAGCTTTTATAAAGCACCTTTTTCCTGGTCCGCCTTACCCGTGTTACGGCGGGTTGTGCTTCTTTAAGGAGTGCAAATTTAGGCAGCTTTTTTATTCCTGAATTCCTGGTATAACGCCGGGTAAACTCCCCCAAGAAATCCCTCCTGTTTTAGTTGGTTCTTTCTTTAAAACAAAAAATCTTTTCGGCTGTTTTGATGGCATGCTGAGAGATTATTCCCTTTTCTGATTCGTGTTATTGCAGTGATTGAGGCCTGGAATTTCAAAATCATTAAATACTTCCAGTTATCACCCGTTCCTCAATCAGTAACAATCACATGTCACAAAAAGTAAAGTTCATCAACAAAACACAGTCTGCCTTTTTCGCCACGGCGCGCCAACGGGTAGAAACCTCCTTCAAAGAGAAAGGCATCTCTAAGAATGCCAACAGCGCCATGTGGCTCAAAACCATCTTCTTCGTTACCGTCTTTTGCTCCCTCTATCTGCTCATTCTTACCGGTTGGTTTCCTACCTGGGGCGTGTTGGGTTTGACGGTAATTTTAGGGGCGTTTGCGGCTTTCATTGGTTTCAACGTTTGCCATGATGCCATTCATGGTTCTTTTTCCAGCAATTCTAAGGTCAACAAAGGCTTAAGCTTCCTGTTTCATTTGATTGGGGCCAATCCTTACCTCTGGAATATTACGCACAACGTGGTGCACCACACCTACACCAACATTCCCGGCCATGACGAAGATATTGAAGTGGCCCCGGGCCTGATCAGGTTGGATGAAAGCGAAAAGGTGAACGGCTTGCAGCGCTACCAACACCTGTACGCGTTCTGGTTGTATGGCCTGGCGTCGCTTTCCTGGGTTCTCCGGAAAGACTACATCAAGTTCTTCCAAAAGCAAATAGGGCAGCAAGTCTCCAAACATCCTAAGATAGAGTACTTCAATCTGTTTTTCTACAAGCTGCTGCATTACACCATTTTCATTGTGGTTCCTATGTTCGTGTTAGACTTAACCTGGTGGCAGGCGGGCCTCGGTTTTCTGGTGCTGCACATGGCCGAAGGTATGGTGATGGGCCTGGTTTTCCAGTTAGCCCACGTAGTGGAAGGCACCAGTTTTCCGGTACCCAATGAACAGGGTAATATGGAAGAGGCTTGGGCGGCGCACCAGATGCGAACCACCGCTAATTTCGCTCCCACCAATGCCTTGGCCAGTTTCTTTTTAGGCGGACTGAACCGCCAGATAGAGCACCATCTTTTCCCCAAGGTCTGTCACATCCACTATCCGGCCATTGCCGTGATTGTCCGCCAGACGGCTCAGGAATTCAACCTGCCTTACCTGGAAAGCCCTACGTTCGTCTCGGCCATACAATCGCATTACCGCATGCTGAAAAAGCTGGGCAAAGAGGCCTATCAGGAACAAGCGAAAGTTCAGTTGCAGGCAGCTTAAGCTGAAGAGTTAAGGCTGGTATTGAGTAATCGTTTTCTCAAGTGCCTTTGTTTTGCTTCTGCTTTTGAAAATACCCTAGAAATGATAAAGGCTAGAAAGCCGAACCATTTAACCAAAAAGAGCTCTCCGATTCAATCGGAGAGCTCTTTTTGGTTTTAGAGTGTATTAGGGAAGTCATTTAAGGGCTGTTTTTTGAAAACGAGCTTTCAAATAGGAGTGTTTTACACTGGTGGTTTCCGGCGAGTCTGGAGACTCGCATCATCCCAAGTCACGAGACTGGAGTCTCGCGCCTGTACCTTTACAGCACTTTCGTTTAAAGGCCCATTTCCTAAAACAAGGCCGAAATCAAAACTCGTAGCGTCGTTACGCTGTAACGACGTGTCTCTATGAAACAGGAACCTGTGATTCACGTTAGACCTTTCCCAACATGGCTGAGAAAAGTTCTTATTAGGTTGAGAGGTTGCTGCTGCGTAGAACCACGTCGTTACAGCGTAACGACGCTACATTCTGTTTACAGCCCTAATTCTACCAAACAGCATTGAAACGCAGCAGAAGAACTCTCTGTGAACCAGCATGTAGTTCAATCTAAAAAGCAGGAGGGGCGCTGACTGGGCAGCCTGCATTCTGGAGGTTGGTTAGGTACTGCTTTATGTCTAGATCCAAGGCACTGCCTGCGGGCTTTTGGCAGAAGGGACAGGCATGTATCTGCCCATTGGTATCAACATACACGTGTCTGTCGGCGGAGGCGGCGCAACTGGCGCGGCGGCGTTGGAGATCATAGTACACCACCATGGGCAGGTGCCGATAAGCCGAGTTGTAGTTCAGGTTGGTGTAGAAATCTTCCAGTATTTTCTGCTGCGCTACGGTTAAGCTAACCTGTTGCCCTGCATAATGCCCTACCGCTTTGGGCTCCAGCACCTGGATAAAAGTGGCTCCTAACCTGGTGGCGAGGTGGGCATACTGCATCAGGTTTTCTTCCGTTACAAACGTCTTGGTGGCGCACAAAGACAACGCCACCACCAATCCTGCCTGGCTGGCATTGGCTGCCGCCTTTTCTACCCAGTCATAAGATTGCGCAAATCCCCTAAACTGGTTGTGGAGCATGGGATTGAAATGATCCAGGCTGATAGTGATACCGGTTAAGCCCGCATTTTTCAAGGCCAACGCGTTCTCCGGTGTCAACAGATGTCCCGAGGTGATAACCCAGAAATCGGTGTTGGGTTGAGCCGTGCGCAGGAGTGTCAGCAAGGCCGGCATTCTGAGCAGAGGTTCTCCGCCGGAAAATTGCAGTTGTCCTACGCCCTGTTCCTGAAATTTGCCAACAATGACTTGCAAGTCAGGAACGGTGAGCTTTTCTTTTCCGTTGAGGGCATCCCATTCAAAGCAGTGCTCACAGCGCAGGGCGCATTTCTTTGTAATGGCCACTATCACGTTCTTGAAGGCGAAAGGCTTGTGCCGGAAGGGAGCAATGCGGTTTATTTCGGTTAAATGGTATTCGTCATATGCCTGGGAAGGCCAACCGGGTGTATTGTATTCATAGTAATAGCGGCCCTGTACCTTGGCTACTTTGGTCAAGGCAGCATCTCCTAAGTACCGGCGCCGGGTCTTGATCAATTTCACCATCACCTGTACTGCCTTAACCGGGTTCTTTACCTGGCCAAGCACAAGCGTAAACAAATGCCACCTGATGCGCAGAATAGCCCAGAGACTCTGCCACTGGTTTAAGATAACCGTTTTGGAACTATTTTTTGTAAAAATGCCAGATTCTACGGCCGTAGTGTTTGGGTGGGATTCCAGAATCGGGGCATTCAGGGCGAAGTGATCAGCGAGAGGCAGCATGGGCGGTTATCAGAGAGGAGAAGTTATTGTCTTTGGCTAGCTGCGTGTATCGGTCGCGCGAAAACTGCATGAAGTGGCCAGGTTTTTCAAAGGCCCTCAGGCTAATCAGGTTCGGGATTCCTTCATAGTCTCTGATGTGCTCGTAATAGCCCCGCGTGTGTAGAAACAGGGTTTGCTCCATTTCTTGCCCTTTTTTGGGCAAAGCATACGTGAGCAAGACCGCATCGCCCACCGAGAATTGCCGGAGGTAGTCTTGATCAGCAGCAGCCAGCAGGTGGGCCACATTTTGCCCCGATTTCTCCAGAGCAGTGCCCGCTTTCACTTTCGCCACGGTAACGGGCAAGTCTGGGGTGAAATCCATGCCTACCTGGTCAATCTCCCAGAACATAAAACCGCAGGATAACCGTACCTGGACCGTTTCGCCGGGCACTTGGGAGAGGTTAAGCGGCACCACCAGTTTTCGGCTGGCTAATGGGCCTACCGGCGGAATTCGTTCTACCACCTGCCAACCTTCAGCCGTTTTTACTTCCACCAACAGCGGAATTCCCTGGTCTTGCTGCCATTGGAGCAATTCTGTAGCGGGTACGTCTTTCTGCTTTTCGGCCCAGTGGTTGTAAATGCCTTTGAATTGCTTGGTGAATTCGCCGTACAGATAATCCAGCCAAAGCGAGTTTTGGGCCTGTAGCACCAGTTTGCCCGTATGGCTGCCCGCCGGTTTCCTGAACTGGAGATTTACGGAATTGTTATTCGTTTTGGGGGAATTGAAAGACCAAACGGCACTGTCCTGTTTGGCAAGAACGTTTGCGTAATTGATTCCATCTGAGGCTATGGCCGTTTGCGGGGCAAGGGGTTTCGTAAACGTATGCGGCAGGCCTTTCTGGTCAAGCAGCACCTGCACTCCGCGCGGGTGTTGCACCACCTGCAATTCAGCTACATTGGTGTATTGCCGCTCTTTTAATTCGTTCGCGATTTTGATTTTCAGCTCTCCGTTGGTCGCCTCCCAGCCCGTTAAAGGCATGTAGTCATCCCGTTCCAACGGAGTAAAGATAGCTCCGCCGTAGGCTTCCCCTACAAAGTGGCTCCCCTTTGTATTATACGTATACACATACGGGCAGGAGCTTTTAAAAAGCAGCACAATCACCGCCAGAAGGGTGTACGCCGCCGCTAAACTACCAATACCAACCAGCACATAGGAGGCCACGGTAGCCCCCGTGTCTTTATCCGTGATCTCCACTCTATTTAGCGCCGTCAAAGGAATCACTACCTGGTTTGCCTCATTTTTGGAGAATTCATAGACATACAGGTGCACAATGTTCAGAGCAATGGCGCCGCTTTCCTTCTGGTACCGTATGGAGGAGCCTTTCTTGTCATTGACGTAGGGCATCAATTCCTGAGGAAGCGGCTGTAATTTGCCCGACATGGCATTCTCCTGCACGGCTACTTCTTTCAGTTCCCACAGGTTTTCGCCTTGGTGCAGGATAAAGCGTTTGTAATTGGGCAAGCTGGCGACCTTCTCAGGAGTTAAGGATTTATCTTCTTTGAGCCGATAGTAATTACAACTAGCCGCCAACGGCAGAAAGGAAACCAAGAGAACCCAGGACAGCAGCTGTTGCACAGTCTGGTTCTGGAAGAATGCCGTTCCTACTAAATGGCGAGGTGTTTTCCTTTTCATGTTGGGAGGTAGTTAAAAGCGAAATCCAAGGTGGATGTTACCGGGCAAGTAGAAGCGGTTTCTTGTCTCGTAGAAGGTATAGGGAGAAACCGTAGGAGTATGGAAGATGCGGTATCCCAGACCTAAGTCCGTGGAAAGGGAAAACTGTTTAGAAAACTGGTACAGAAAACCTACTTTGAAAGCCAGGGAATATAATTGAGCATTCACCCGCTTGTCTGTTGGGGTAGGGCTGTTGTAATCATAATAGTACGTCCTAAAAGATCTCACCAGAAAGGAGGGGCCCAGATAATACCTGAACTTTCCCTGCCCAGACGGATATAACTTTATTTCTAAGCCTGTTTCAAAGCGGTTATTCCTCCTGAAATCATCATAGTAAATAGCGGAGGTGCTAGACAGGTTAATGGTAAGCGGAACTTTGATGCCTATTTTCCCGGTGGCCGAGATGCGTTCATACGCGAGGGTGGCATTGGTGAAAAGAAGGTCAAACGGTGCAATCCAGAGAATATTTCGGAGGGAGTTTTGCTCGTAATTGAAAGTAACGCCCGGCTCCTCTTTTGTTAAGGCTTGGGAAGTCTTGGTCTTTTCAGTTGAAATAGAAGGTGCGAAATTCCTGATGGTACCATCCTGCATCTGAACGGAAAGAACGTCTTTGGTACTGATCTGGTAAACCAAGGTATCTGGTTGCTGGTATAGTTTGAAGCTGATGATGGTAGGCGTAATTTCCAGAATAGACGCTTTTATGACCACGCCATCAGTTCGCGTAATCAGATCCTGTGCCAAGGCAGACAGGCTGGCGAAAAGAAAGCAACATACAAGCAGGATTCCTTTTGCCATCTTCTTCACCAGTAAAGTATTTTATATTCTAATATAAAGATATTCAGGAATATAAAAAATGGTGCACCCACATTTTTGTCACCTTCAGGTTAAATTAGTGTAGATGAGTAGGTGACTTTGTAGTCAACTCAGAGTGCTTGTTAGTTGACATACACGTTGGCTCTACTTACATGAAACAATTCAAGTGCTTGGGTTGTCCGAAAGGCTAAGGAATGAGGAAAAAACGAAGCCCTGTATAAGTGAACTTTTAGCCTATGTACTACTGTAACTTCATGGAACTATAACAGAATATAGGAGCATTTGAAATTTTATAAATCAATAGTTAGCCATATTTTCGCAAAGGGAAATGTTGCTGGATCTGGAATGTGATTAATCATTGTCCTATCTAGAATACAGTCTTCAATTATGGTCTGTCTTATATAACTGTGTGAATAGGATTGAAGTGAATTTATGCTTCTATTTTAACTATTGAGTCAATCAGATATTAACAAAATTCTATTAAAGTCAAGGCGTAAATTTTTAAGGGCGTATGAATGAGCATGACCGGCTCCAGGAGTTGAATGAGTATAAGATTTTAGATACGTTACCAGAGAGGGAATTGGACGAACTAGCCGAGATTGCATCTGCTATTTTTGATACACCAGTCTCCTTGATTTCACTTGTAGATGAGAAGCGACAGTGGTTTAAAGCAGTCAAAGGGCTTGACATACGGGAGACACCCAGAACAGATGCTTTCTGCCAATACGCCCTACAAAACCCGAAGGAAGTTTTAGTAGTTGACAATCCCCTGAGCGACGATAGGTTCAAAGACAATCCACTGGTTCTAGGGAATCCTCATATCCGTTTTTATGCCGGTGCGCCTTTAGAAACTCCCCAGGGAAATGTATTGGGTACCTTATGCATCATAGACAATAAACCCCGTACAATTACAGAGGCCCAGAAAAGCGCTTTGAAGTTGCTGGCAAAAAAGGCAATGGATTATCTGGAAACCAGGAAGCGTCTGTTAGAGCAGAGTGATAAAGTTGAGCTAAGCGCAGCAAGGCTCAAACAGCTTACAGATTTGGCCCCCGGTGCCATTTTTCAGTTGGAAAAGAAGTTGGACGGCAAACTGTCTTTCTCATTCATAAGCCAGGGAATGACGGTTATACATCCAAGTCTCCAAACCGCTGATCTGCATGAAAATGCAGAGATTGCCTTCTCCGTTGTTCACCCAGATGATTTGTTAGTGGTACAGGAAAGCCTGCAGACTTCTTACCTGAATCTAACCGACTGGAGCGTGGAATACAGGGTTGTCTCAGAAGATAACAGCGTCTCCTGGCACTGGGCTAACGCAAGAATTGAGAAGAAAGAAGATGGAACTGTGGTATGGTATGGCAGCTTTCAGGATATTACCGAAAGGAAAGAATACATAAAGACCCTGGAGCAAATCTTATTTGATATTTCACACGTCATGCGCCGACCAGTGGCAAATATGCTGGGTCTGGCAGCGGCCATTGATCGGGAGAAAATAGATGAGGAAACCCTCAAAGTGTTTGCAGGACACATGAAAAGAGTTTCTGAGGAGATGGATGAATATATTAAGAAATTGAACACAGATTATAGCGAGACCAGATCAAAGGTCATGGGGCAAAGCATAACAAAAACATCATAGTTTTGTTTATTCCGCAGCCTCAACCTGAGAGTGCTCCTTTAGCCGTGTTTCTGTAAAAATACCTGAGAAACGGAAGTCACCGCTACTAATTTAAAATTTTCTCATGAGCTAGTGCAAGCTATGCCAAAAAAATCCCTTCTCTTTTCACGGAAGGGATTTTTTGTACAACGTAGGAATGGATTCACGAACCTTTCCAACTTGTTCTATCCGACTTGAATGCTTATTGGCAATAAGAGAGAGGAGTCCTACAGGCGGCTTTAGGGGGTTAGCAGAGATATGTAATTGTTAGTTAAGTGGTCCGCTCTCAGACCGACTTTCTTATATGCCTGATCCCACATTTCGGGGATTCCCCTGCGTAATAAAAGGATACGCCAAACTGGTTCACTATTCGTATATTTAACTCTGTATATACAATACCGTCACCATGGGACAACCGTCCGGCAATAAAGAGATGCAAAAAAAGCTCATCGAGTTGAACGATGAGCTGGAGAACTACTTCAACAACACCATCATTCCGCAGCTCTTCGTGGACGCCAATATGAGGCTGCGCAAATTCACCCCACCAGCAATGGTGCACTTCAGACTTTCGACCGATGACATTGGCCGGCACATTGATGCAATTTCCAACAACATCCGCTTCCCCACCATCATTGAGAATATAGAGGAGGTGATCGGGACCAGGGAGGCTCTGGAGAAGGACATCCAGACAACCGATAAAAGGTGGTACCAGATGAACATTCTGCCTTACATTATTAAAAAAGAAAACAAAACCAATGGTGTCATTATCACCTTCGTTGACATTAACGAGCGCATCGCAGTTCTTGATGGGTATGAGAAGTTGAACAAGCGGTACGAGAGCACCATTTACACCATCTCGCATGATGTGATGGGTCCGCTTTCCGTCATGGGTAGCCTGGTTAACCTATTGAAGGAAGAGCTCGGAAATAAGGAAGATACGCAGCAGGTATTGGACATGCTGGGGCGCGCTGTTGGAACCCTGCGCAGCACCGTGGCAGAGCTTACGGCCATAAAGGAGAGCGACACCGACTTTGCCAGAGAGGCGGAGAGGATCAACTTCGAAAACGTGATAGAGGATGCCCTGCTTGCCCTCAAAGACAGGATACACGAAACCGGTGCGAAGATCAGGACCGAAATAAATGAATCTGAGGTGAAGCTGCCCAGAAAGAACGTGAGAAGCGTCCTCTACAACTTGTTGAGCAACGCCATCAAGTACAGGGCCACGGGCAGAGCCCCAGAGATAGCCATCAAGGCGGTGAAGTCCGGTGAATACACGCTGCTCTCCGTCAGTGACAACGGGCGGGGCATAGAGGAGGGCCAGGAGGAGGCTATTTTTGAGCGAAACACCAGGTTGAGCAAGGAGGGGGAGGGCAGAGGACTGGGGCTCTTCATTGTGAAAAGGATGGTGGAAGATGCCGGTGGCAAGATTGAAGTAGAAAGCAAATTAGGAGAAGGCACCACCTTCAAAGTCTTTTTCAAAAGCCTGCAGTAATTTCCACTTCTAACAGAGTACCAAACCGGCCACCCTCCAGCAAGATTTTCCAATCACTCCTTTTATGTACTGCAGGGTTGTTTAGGGGCAGAGTTAGGTACAAAGACCTTTCTGAATTGTTTAACACAGTGCCGAGTAGGGGGTGAAAAATAGGAGAAAATAAGTAGAACGTAGGAGTGAATTCATCAATCAAGCCTATAAAGGTTTAGCTACCCTGAGTGACCATTTGCCCCAAAGTGAGAGCCTAATCCCAACTCGCATAAACAAGCTTCCCTGCAGTAAGTAACATAAATTCCGCCTACTTGTCCTATCGGGGGACAGACTAGGCAGAGAGGTTTTAAACCTTATTTCAAGTGGTTTATGCGATGTAAGTATGCCTCAGGCCTTGCCCACTTATAACAGTCAGCAAAGCTATACAAATTGAACCCGCCTGCTTGTACAAGGTATATGCCGGTCAGTAGGAGAAACCCCGGACGTCCTGTGAAATTACGTGCATCCAAGCGGAGTGGCCCGCCGTTAGACTGTTTGGGAATAGGAGGAGATTTCCGGTGGCAAGGTCGGGGATAATCCAACGTGCCAGTATTCACTTTATTAAAATGTATTCTCATGAAATGGCAGGGCAGAAGAAAAAGCAGCAATATAGAAGACCTTAGAGGACAAGGCGGCAGGGGTTTTGGAGGTGGCGGCATTAACCCCATGTTGCTCATTCCCTTGTTCCGGCTCCTTTTCTCCAAAGCAGGGCTGGTGATTGTGGCAGGGCTGGCATTGGTGTTCTTCCTGACAGGAACCAATCCCATCGCGCTTCTGCAGCAGTTTGTGGGGGGCGAACCGCAGTATGCGCAAACCAGCGGCAACCAGCGGAACCCAGAGGAGCAACAACTAGCGGAGCAGACAGCCACTGTGCTGGCAGATACTGAAGATGTGTGGAACAAGTTGCTGCAAGGGTATAGAGAACCTACGCTGGTGCTGTTTTCAAACCAGGTGAACTCAGCCTGCGGGCTTGCCTCTTCCGCCTCAGGCCCGTTCTACTGTCCCGGCGATGAAAAACTGTACATAGATCTTAGCTTTTTCGGCGAAATGGAAAACAAGTTGGGAGCCGAGGGGGACTTCGCGCAAGCGTATGTGGTGGGCCATGAGGTAGGGCACCATGTGCAGAAACTGACGGGTACCATGGAGCAGGTAAACGCCCTGCGGAGCCAACTATCTGAAGTAGAATACAACAAACTCATGGTGAAAGTAGAGCTTCAGGCCTATTTCTACGCCGGTGTGTGGGCGCACCATACGCAACAAGCCACAGGGTTCCTGGAGCCCGGCGACCTGGAAGAAGCCTTGAACGCAGCAAGTGCCATTGGTGATGACCGTCTGCAGAAACAGTCCACCGGGAGAGTGGTGCCAGACTCCTTCACCCACGGCACCTCGGCCCAAAGAGTTAGGTGGTTTAAGAAAGGCTTCGAGACCGGCGATGTGTCACAGGGAGATACCTTCAACGCGGCCGTGTTATAGGGTAATAGCAGTAACGGGAATGAAGGGATTTGTTCTGTAGGAGAAGATAAAGGACTGATTTATAGGCGTTTTGTAGAGAAGGCCAGTACGTTCGATGAATAGAATATAAGATATAGAACCAAAAAGCCGCTCCATGTAATTGTAGCGGCTTTTTTCAGTAGTAGACCGTAGGAATGAATTATCGAACCTTATCCACAATGATTTGATAGCCTTGGATGACTACCTAGAGTAGGAGAGGTTTAAAATTCTAAAGCAGGCTTGCTGAACATAAGAAGGGTTATCGGCTGAGTGTCTCTTATCCAGCTTTACATGAGACTCGTTATGAGTAAGCTATTTAGGATCTTAAAGCTTACCAACTAAACAGGTAATATCGGTTAATCAGGACTGCTAAGAACTGTCAATTCAAATGCCTATACTCATTAGGGGTAAGCCCCGTTTTCTGCTTGAACAGCCTGGTGAAATGCTGTTGGTACTTAAAGCCAAGTTCATTGGCTACCTCGTTGATCGTTTTGGTGCGGTCAAAAACCCTAGATTTGGCCTCATCGATCACTTTGGACTGGATATACTCCAGCGCCGTTGACCCCGTCTCCTTTTTGATGAGGTCCCCGAAGTAGTTAGGGGATAGATGCAGTTGGTCCGCGCAATAGGCTACGCTGGGCAGGCCTAGCGCCTGGGCCATGTCGGATTTGAAGTAATCCTCCAACAGGTTCTCAAACCGCACCAATATATCCTTGTTGACATTGGTCCTGGTGATGAACTGCCGGTCATAGAACCGTATGCAGTAGTTAAGGAGCAGTTCGATGTTGGAGACGATCAGCGTCTTGCTGTGCTTGTCTATGTTCTGCTCTATTTCCTCGGTGACCTTCTCCAGACTGTCCACGATTTTCCTTCTCTCCTTTTTTGAGAGGTGAAGCGCCTCGTTCACTTCGTAGGAAAAGAAGCTGTAGTCTTTGATAGCCTTGCCCAATGACGTTCCCTTGATCAGGTCCGGGTGAAAGACCAGGGCGTAGCCACTTGGAATGATCGGCACACCCCCGCTGTCCGAGCCATACACCTGGCCGGGGGAGACGAAAACCAGCGTCCCATCCTCATAGTCGTACGGCTGGCAGCCGTAGGTTAGGTCTCCGCACTTTATGTCCTTGAGAAAAACGGCATACACACCGAAATACGCCTTCATGTTGACTACCATGGGCGCCTCGTTGAACTTGACGACGCTTACCAGGGGATTCAGCGTCTCCGCGCCGACTGAGTCGTTGAACTGCCTGACAGTATCAAATCTTTCCAATTGGTCCATAACCTATAATAGTATATCCCAGATGATTCTTCCACAAATCTAGTGAACACCATGGTGAGTCTTCAGCGGTGAGAGCGGAATCAGTAAAACTGGTAAATAAATCCGTGTCCTGTATAAACCCAGTGCACATGGTCCTTCCGAAATTTGCATCATTGAAAAATGGTTAAGAGCCGTGCCCGGTACTGCTGAGGTGTTTTGAACTGGTTTAACCTCTAATGACCACTGATAGACAAGGGTTGAGAAAAGGCGCCAATTGTGACCTGCCGGGCGGGGTCTACACTCTTTTAAAATCAACACATAAAATTCATTACAATGGAAGTAACAAACATCAAAGCATTTGGCGCTGAGGCGGCGGATGCACCATTAAACCAATTGACCATTGACCGGAGAAAACCGACGTCCCATGATGTAGAGATAGAGATACTTTACTGCGGGGTCTGCCATTCAGACCTTATTATTGCGCGGAGTGAGTGGGGTCCATCCATGTACCCTTGCGTGCCGGGCCATGAAATAGTAGGTAAAGTGAAGAGCGTGGGAGGCCACGTAGGCAAGTTCAAGGTCGGTGACCTGGTGGGCGTGGGGTGTATGGTGGACTCTTGCCGGGAGTGCGAATATTGCCATGAAGGCCTGGAACAATATTGCGTGCCGGGTGCGACTTTTACCTATAATTCAGAGGATAAATATTTGCCTGGCAACCAAACGTTCGGTGGTTATGCTGAGAGTATCGTAGTCGACGAGAAATATGTTCTGCGCATACCGGAAAATATGGACCTTGCCGCCACCGCACCTCTTCTTTGCGCGGGTATTTCCACCTACTCTCCGCTCCGTCATTGGAACGTGGGTCCTGGCAAGAAAGTGGGCATCGTGGGTATTGGCGGCCTTGGGCACATGGGTATTAAGATTGCCAAAGCTATGGGAGCACAGGTAGTCGCGTTCACTACATCCGAAAGCAAATTCGCCGAAGCAAAGCATTTAGGCGCAGACGAGGTAGTGTTGTCTAAAGATCCTGAACAGATGGCTGCCTACCGGGGCAAACTGCATTTCATCCTCGATGCAGTCTCCGCTGAGCATGATATAAACGCGTACCTATCCTTACTTCGGGTAGATGGCTCACTGGCATTGGTCGGGGCACCGGCGCAGCCGCTGGCCATCTCGGCATTCAGCGTCATTGCGGGCCGAAAAAGCTTTGCGGGTTCCTCCATCGGTGGTATCGCCGAAACCCAGGAAATGCTCGACTTCTGCGGAGAGCATAACATCACCGCGGATATTGAAATGATTGACGTTCAAAACATCAACGAAGCCTATGAACGCATGCTGAAAGGGGAGGTGAAATACCGCTTCGTCATTGACATGGCGTCTTTGAAGGATAGCACCAATTAGTACTCCTTTGGCTTGCTGAAGCATCATGTAGTACAAGTGCTTCAGTGGGGTTAGGGTATCTAAGGGATTGGGCGTGGCCAGGAAGGTCACGCCCAATTTTATTTAGAAATGTAATTTTCTCCTCTTTTTATCTTCCTTCATTTAACTCTGCCATAATCTCTGCAAACAGCCTTGCGGATTTTATGCGGGATTCATGGCTGTACATGGTAGATACGGCTATAAGCTCGTTTACCTGGGTTTGGCCGAGAAACGCTTCCACCTGTTTTTTCACGGTCTCCTTGCTGCCGACAAAAGAATACTTCAGCATCTGGTGCAGGGAAGGATGCTGGAACATCTCCTTCAGGTCCTCGGTATATTCTGTAGGCGGATGCAGCGGGTCCTTGGCTCCGGTGAATACGCCCACAAACATTCTAATCAGACTGGTGAATAGCCTTTCCGCTTCCTCGTCGGTGTCTGCGATATAGACATTTACCCCCGCCATGGTATAGGGCCGTTCCAAAAATTCAGAGGGCTGGAACTCCCGGCGGTAGATCTCCAATGCCGGTATCAAGTGCGTGGAAGCGAAGTGGCTGGCGAAAGCATAGGGCAATCCTTTCTTTGCCGCCAGGTGGGCGCTGTCCGTGCTGGAACCCAGTATGTAGAGCGGCACGCCCGTGCCTTCCGCCACACTGGCCCTGACGGTTGCCTTTTTGTTCTCCGGGGAGAAGTACTGCTGGATTCTGGCCACCTCCTGGGGAAACCGTTGCGCTAGCTGCATAAAATCCGACCGTATGGCCTGCGCTGTCGCCTGGTCCGTGCCGGGTGCCCTGCCAAGGCCCAGGTCAATTCGGTTGGGGTACAGGTGGGCAAGGGTACCGAACTGCTCTGCCACGATTAGAGGAGAGTGGTTGGGCAGCATGATACCCCCTGAGCCGACCCTGATGGAAGTGGTGTTCTCGGCCACGTACCCGATGAGCAGGGAAGTGGCGCTGCTGGCGATACTGTCTGAGTTGTGGTGCTCGGCAAACCAGATGCGCTTATAGTTATTTGCCTCCGCCTCTTTCGCCAGTGCTAATGAATCGTTCAGGGTCTGCTTGATGGTGTTCCCTTGGGAGACGATGGCTAGCTCTAAAATGGAGTAGGCTGTTTTATTATTTTCCATGTTATTTTATTAACTCTTAAGCGGTTGTCACCTGGCTCTTTATTTAAATGCCGCAAAAACAATCGCGCGCGGACCTTTGGAGCTGGCAATCAATAGTAAAAACCCTTTTCGCTTTATATTGGTCCTATCCGATTCAGGTGAGGCTTTTAGTTTTTAATAATACGGGGGTCAATGCCATACTGATCCGGCACCCCCAGGTTCTCTCGCAAGGTTTTCCCTTCATACTCCCGGTGGAACAAACCACGCTCTTGTAGAATCGGGACCACTTCATTCACAAAGGCGTCAATTCCATCATCGTAGACATCGGGCAGAATCCAGAACCCATCCGCAGCTCCTGCCTCAAACCAAGCCTGCATGTGATCGGCTGCCTCCACGCCCGGACCAACGATGGACGGATGGTAATCAATAACACCGTGCGCAATGATGTCCCGCAGGCTCCAGCCTTCTTTTGCGATTTTAAGTGCATTGGCCGACCGGGGATCGTAAGGGGATTGGCGGGCAGCACTAAGCTGGTCTTTGGTGAGCGGTTTGTCTAGTTGATTGATGTCTAGTCGTATACCCAGCATGCTTTGCAGGTACACAACCCTTTGCGGAAACTCTCTCTCCTTCATCTGGATTATACGGTCCAGGGCGGTACGTCTGTCTTTGGCAATCGTGGTCATGACACCCGCAAAGAATTTGATCTCGTCAGGGTCACGCCCGTGCCGTTTTGCCGCCGCCCTGAATGCATTGCGCTGGGCGATGGCATCCTCGATGGTAAATACCGCCCCAATGACCACATTGGCAAAACGCCCGGCCAATTCGTGGGCATTGGGACTTCCCCCGGCGTGAACGATGATCGGCTGGCCCTGCTCCGATGGCGGGGTGTACAGTGGTCCGCGGGAGCCGACATACTTGCCTTGCAGGTTAATGGGAAGAACCTGGCCCTTTTTCGTGAACTCACCGGTTTCTTGGTTGTGCACCCAAGCGTCTCTTCCCCAGCTGCCCCAAAGTGCCTGAACCAATTGGACCGCCTCGTGGGCACGGCCATAGCGTTCCTCGCTTGATGGTATTGTCACCCCATAATTTGCGGCTGCATCATTCGTGCTCGATGTAACGGCGTTCCAACCCGCCCGGCCGTGGCTCATCACATCTAGGGCCTTGAATTGCCTTGCCAGGTTGTAGGGCTCGTTAAAAGTGGTAGAACCCGTGGCGAGTAAGCCTATATGTTTTGTCTCCCGGGCGATAGCCCCGAGGGTAAGCATTACGTCAAGGGTCAGTACAGGTGGCACGTTCTCAATATCTTCTAATCTGCCGAACCCGTCAGGCAAAAAGATAAAGTGTAATTTGCCGCGTTCAGCAGCCTGCGCGTGTTTTACCATCACGTCAAAATCCGTATAACTTTTGGGGTCTACTCCCGGCATACGCCAGGCTGCCTGCTGTGACCCGTAGCCACCTCCATAGGAAAGACCGATAAGCATTTTTTTATCCATATATAAAACGGTTTGTCTGTTAGGTAAGGGAAGCGATAGACTTCCTATACCATACCGAAGTTGAATTTTTTGTCTTTCAGGTGGTTTCAGTCGAGCTGGTAGCGATGCGGGGGTCGAGCCCGTACTGCGGGGGCACCCCCAGGTGTTCGCGCAGGGTCTTTCCCTCGTAGCCGTCGTGGAAGAGGCCGCGTTCACGCAGAATCGGGACGACGCGATCAACGAAATCTGCAATCTCGGTATGGAAGTCGTCAAAGTTCATCACGAATCCGTCAGCTGCCCCGGCTTCAAACCATTCCTGGAGGTAGTCGGCGGCCTGCTCGGGAGTGAAGCCGGTGAAGGGGGCAAATACGACGTACTTGATTTCCTCGGGGTCCCGGCCGGCCTGTGCTGCTGCCTCCCGCACGGTGTGGCGTATGGCTCGGTTTTGTTCTATGTAGGATGGCATTCCGATGACGAGGTTGGCGTACATGCCGGCCGCTTGCAGGCCGTAGCCACTGCTGGCGGGCATCATGATGACCGGCTGACCCTGCTCGGACGGTGGGACGGGCAGCGGGCCGCGTGCTCCGACGTGCTTTCCTTGTAGGTTGACCGGTCGTATATGGGCCGGGTTGGCGAACATCGCGGCTTGGTCGGGCTGGCCAGCCTCGTACCCCCAGCTTCCCCAAAGCGCCTGCACGATCTGCACCACTTCATGGAGACGCTCGTACTTTTTCTCCCGGGGCGGCAGGGTCTTGCCGAAGTTCGCGAAGGCCTCGGGTTCGTAGCTCGGCACGGCGTTCCATCCGGCCCGGCCCCTGCTGATGACATCCAGTGCCTTGAGCTGACGGGCCAGCAGGTAGGGCTCGGTGAAGGAGGTGGACGCCGTGCCGATCAGTCCGATCCGTACGGTCGCCTGGGCCACCGCCGAAAGGGTGATGATTGGGTCCATGTTGAACACGGGCGCTGACGTGGCCAGGTTTCCGTGCATGTAGAGACGGTCGGGCAGGAAGACGAACTGCATCCCGCCTCGTTCCGCTGTCCGTACCTGCTCCACCGTGGCATCGATGTTCGTGAAGGATCCGGGGTCCACGTGCGGCATCCGCCATGTGGCGGGGTTATTGCCAAAGTTGTTCCCCAAGACCACGCCCAAGATCATGTGCTTGTTCTCCTTCTTTATATTATTCATTCGATAATCCTTCTTTTTAAATCTTGCAGCCTGCTGAGTAAATTTCTCTGAAACCTGGCTTGGGCAACTCCAGATTTCCACGTAATGTATCAGCTTCATACTCCGTCCGGAATACGCCGCGTTCCTGCAGAATAGGCACCACCAGCTCAATAAAGTCCTTCAGGCCATGGGGATGATCCTGGCGGAGTATCAGCATATCCATGGCTCCCTGTGCATGCCACTGCTGCACCAGATCCGCGATTTTCTCGGCGGAGCCCATAAATTGGGGCCGGGGAAGACTGTTTTGGGGAGTGAACCGCAACAATTCAAGGTATTTTTCAATTGCTC
This sequence comes from Rufibacter sp. JT3400010, assembly GCF_054956755.1. NCBI lineage: Bacteria > Pseudomonadati > Bacteroidota > Cytophagia > Cytophagales > Hymenobacteraceae > Rufibacter > Rufibacter sp. JT3400010. The sequence continues at coordinate 31,785 of NZ_JBUDXA010000020.1, forward strand.
CCTGTTCCGTTCTGCCCACGATTGGATTTTGTGAGACGGCCACGATGAAATCCTCCGGCTTTCTGTCCTTTTCGACTAACCTGCGCCTTACATCGTCCGCTATCCCTACCATCTCCTGCAGCGTATTGCCATGGGTGAATACCCCATCTGTATAGCTGGTGGCATGGTCAAATAAGGTAGCTGACATGCCTGCCGTGTACAGCACCGGGCGGCCCTGCACTGAACGGCTGATATTCAAGGGCCCATCCACCGAGAAATATTTCCCCCTGTAATCAATGGTATGCATTTTACGGTGATTCAGGTAGACGCCACTCTTCTTATCTCTAATGAAGGCGTCGTCCTCATAGGTATCCCACAGTCCCAGCAATATTTCCAGGAACTCTTTCTGCATGGGGTATTGGTCCTTCTTGCCTAAGTGACCACGGCTGAAATTGACCATCCCGCCTGGGTTGGAGGTAATGGCATTCAAAGACGCACGGCCTTTGCTTATTTTATCTAGTGATAGGATTTGCCGGGCAACACTGTAAGGGTCAGCGTAGGAAGTGGAGACAGTGGCCGAAAGCCCAATCTTCTTCGTGTGCATGCTCAGGGCCGACATAACAGAAACCCCCTCAAACATACTCATGTAGTGCGGAATATTGCCCGGGCCCACATGGCTCACGTCGATCAAAAATAGTGTATCAAACTTTGCCGCCTCAGCCAGTTTTGCCTGCTGGATGTAGAAATCGATGTTCTCACTGGAGTCGGCTGGTATGTCTGGATGCTGCCAGCCTACAAAGTTCCATCCCGGGCCCTCAATGATGGCGGCCAGCTTTAATTTTTTCTTATTTTCCATTTAGGTAATTGTCAATTGCTATTTCCACCCATGCAGGGACTTGTCCAAGGATAGGCAGGACTGTCAGATCTTTTCTGACTTTCCAGGTTTGGCCTCTTTTGAAGAGTTGGGCATCAGCTTGATAACCTGTTGCAAAATTACCGAAGTTTACTTTCCTTTGTATAGTACTTTCCTAAAGGAAAGCGGAATACTTTGCAAACAGACAAATGGCAGTAAAGAAAGCATGCAGTGATTGCCTCAGTACGGTAATGCCAGTGCGGGATGCGCTGGACGTGATCAACGGCAAATGGAAGCTCTCCATCATCATCTCTTTAGGGGCTGGCAACGAGCGGTTCACAGATATCCAGGAGAGTATCCCTGGTATCACTCCCAAGGTCCTGGCCAAGGAGCTGAAAGAGCTTGAGCAGCACCAACTGATCAAGAGAGTTATCATAGAAGATTACCCGATAAAGATCACCTACAAGCTGGAGGAATACGCGGACACATTAAGCCCTATCATCTATGCCTTAAAGGACTGGGGGCTCAACCACCGCAAGAGAATTTTCAGCAAGGGGTAAGCTTACAGCTTAGATAGCCATCTCTCAAATTGTATCTATAGGATGTTTATGTAAAGGTATTCGTCAGATACTTTATATTGGTTGATTGCCCGGGATGTGAGCACTACTTAGGTAATTGACAAAGTATCTTACTTCGGGATAATCCTTGTTTCAAATACTCTATCCTCTGCTTGCCTGCGCAGTTTACCACGCCTATATTCACTTCAGTTCTAGCAAATGATGATTCAAACTTATTTATCATCTTGCTTTTAGCATAAAATCTAATTAAAGGCTAGATGGAGTTTCCTCAGCTTTACATAGAAGTGGTTATTGGCCGATAGGGAAGGATGCCTAAAGCATCAACGATTTGTTGTTCTTCTGTCACTGTTTATGAGCTTCATTCCTTTTGCACCTTCGGGTACAGCAGCCTGAACGCATTGGAAACAGCTTGGAGCATGATGGTGGCATGGTCTTCCTAGGGCAGGTAGTCAAAGTGTACGCTTAAATTCCCTCTATTTGCCTTCATGATTTTCTCTGCCAGTAGGTTCGCATCCACCTACATTACCCGGGGAGTCGCAGTCGGGGTAAGCCCCTCCTTGCCTACACCGATGTAGATATCGGCCCGTTGGCTGAAGCCGCCCTCAAGAACCTTGGGCTCCTGGCTAAGCAAAGAGCCATTGTCCCACCACAGGCTGGGGCTGACGATGACGTACCGGTTGAACAGGGCGGGCTCCTTGAACGGATCTCTGTGGCCAGGAGCCCGCCCAGCGATTGCCCAATGATCGTTCTGGAGCCGTCCGCCTTGTACTTCCTCTCTATGTAGGGCTGCAGTTCCGTCCCTAGGAACGCAATGAACCTATCGGAGTGGCCGGAGGTCGGGTACCTCCTTTTGTCTTCCCCTATGGTGGTCAGGAAGGTAAAGTCCCTTCTCCTGTCAACGGTGGCGATGCCCACGACGATCGACTTGGGGATCTGGTTCACCCACTCAAAGCTGTTGAACTGCACCAGGCCCACCACATGGATGAAATCCTCGTCCGCCGAGCCGTCGAGCAGGTAGATAACAGGGTACCTTGCCGTGTCGTCCTTGCTGTACCCTTCGGGGAGGTAGATGTTTAGGGCTCTTCTTTCGCCCAGCTCCTTTGATTGGATCCCGTCCACTAGGCCAAGCACGAAGGGCTTGGTATCTTCTCTCTGTTTATGCCTGCTCGCCTGGCCTAAGGCGTATGCTGCCGAAAAGGCCAGAGCCAGAAGTAAAAGTGCTCTGCTCATCTGCTAAATATTTTGCGTATCGTTCTTGAAAACTAGTCTCTTAAGTCAATGCTTGCTTAGGCAGGTTATGCATCCTGCTTGAGCTTTGAATCTGGCCCATGAAATAAACCATGAATTTCTATTCTCTTCAATACGTTATTAGAGAATTAACATAACAAGCTTTATAGTATAGGCAAGCTGAGTCTTCCTCATTTACACAACCTTATTAGCGGCTAAGAAGCTAGGTTATGCTGAATAAGGGTCGCTTTCTGGGTTCTTTTATATTTGGGATAGATACACAGCAAAGAAGACTTGGCAGTGCCAAGTCTTCTTGATCTTTTTATTCTGTCATTTCAGGAGACGATATATATCACCGATTCTCTTAGCCCCATTTCAATGGTTTCAAAAAAATCAGTGATAAGGGGGAACTTCTCTTCCACATCATACATCCAAAGCAAATAGTTTAAAGAGCTATTCTTCTACATAAGCCCTTCCTCGTAGGCAAGGGATGAGGAAAGATCACGGTAGGCATTGATCTGCTGCTGTAGCTCACTTATCTTTCTTTCCGCGTCACTGATTGCGTCTGTCCCGGCCAGCCATCTTTTGGGAGGCTCGTTTTGACTGGCAATCTTGATTAGTGCGTCCGCCAATTTTGCCGGATCACCGGGCTGTTTTCCGTTAACGCCCTCAAATGCAGACCGATATGAAGCGCTACGCTCTGCATAATCTTCTACTGAATTTTCTGCCCATGTTGTGGAGGAGGGCTCCAATAATTCCGTCCTGAAATAACCCGGTTCTACGATGGTTGTTCTGATGCCAAATGGGGCAACCTCCAGCTGCAGACTCTCCATCCACCCCTCCAAGGCAAACTTAGAGGCATTATAGGCTGAGGTGTACTCAGTGCCCACCAAACCTGCGATGGATGAAAGGGAGATGATGTGGCCCGAACGGTTCTTTCGCATGACAGGGAGAACAGCCCGGGTCACATTCATTGGTCCATATAAATTAGTTGCTATTTGCTGTTCAATCTGGCGGGGGCTCAGCTCCTCAAAAAAGCCTGCGTAGAAATTGGCGGCATTGTTTACCAGCACGTCAACAGTGCCAAACTTATCAACGGCAGCCTTGACTGCCGCCTCCGCGTCTGCCGGGCTGGTGACGTCCAGCTTCACTACGAAAAGGTTCTCGCTCCCGCCAATGGCTTTCGTTACCCTATTGGTATCGCGACCAGTAGCCACCACTTTATAACCGGCTGCCAATGCCGCCTTTGCGATGTCTACACCCATGCCACGACCGGCACCGGTAATCAACCAAACTTTATCTTGATTTTCCATCTGTATTATTAATTTTCTGGTAATCAGGTATATATTTGGGGTTAAGATTTATATACCTATTGAACTCTGCAGTAGGCACCAACCTTTACATGCTGGCGCTTACTAAGTGTTAATTACTATGATGCAAAGTTCAGGATAGCCTGAACGGATAAATAATGAAAAACAAACGAAGAAGTATAAAAATCAAAGATGAGTTGCCCTGACAGATTTCGGGATGTCTCCGGTCTTCTTCTTGAAGAAGTTATTGAAGTAGGTGGGGTACTCGAAACCAAGGGCGTAGGCGATCTGGGCAATGCTCCAGTCCGTGTGCAATAGAAGCGCCTTGGCTTCGCTGATGATCCTGTCAGCTATATGGGCTGTAGTAGGTTTGCCGGTGACCTTCTTCACGGCACTGTTCAGATAGTTGACGTGGACGCTCAACCCATTGGCATAATCCTGTGCCGTCTTCAGCTCAAGAGGGCGATCGGTGTTCTCAATCGGGAACTGCCTCTCCAACAGCTCAAGGAAGACAGACGTAATGCGCTCCGCCGCGCTTTTCTGGGTGGAGTAGTTCTCGGAGGGCTGCATCTTCACCGCCTCATGGATAATGAGGTGTATGTGGTTGCGTATCAACTCATCTTTGAAGGCGTAATCGGTGCCCTGCTCCGTAAACATTCTTTTGAATATACCCGTGATAAACTCCTGCTGTTCTTTATCCAACCTCAGAACGGGGGTGCCGCCTATCTTGAACAGGGGGGACTGTTGGAAACTCTCGGAACGGTCTCCCAGGCTCAGAAACTCCTCCGTGAAGAGGCAGGTGTAGCCGCTGAAGTGAGGGGAGACAGCCTCACAGGAGTAGGGGATATGGGGATTGGCGCAGAGCAGGAACGTCTCATCGGTTTCCACGCTCTTATCGGCATAGTGGAAGATGAACTTCCCGGTGGTCAGGTTGATCTTGTAGAAGTCCTTGCGGCTGTAGGTGTGGCCAGTATTGGTCTCGCTGTCTATCTCATACACCATAAAGCCTTTCAGCTTCAACTCTGCATTGAAATTCGGAGTTTGGGATTCTGAAGTCTTATCCATGTCTCAAAGTTAAGGAATTCAAATTTTATTCCCTTGAGCCTCTTTGAAATTGACCAGGCCAAGCACTTAAACAATAGTCTTGCCGCTAAGTCAGCAATCTCTTCAAGTAATCGGTCTTTCCTCTCTCTGCTACCCGGGTCTGGTTTCCTGCGATTGCGGTTATGCTCAGCAGGGCCGCTGTCCTCCAGCCTTCAGCAAGCCAATTGACTGTTGCGGAGCATGGTTCCCTGCCCGGAACGCTACCGTGATAGTCAGTGACCCAGCGATCTTCCTATGTGCCTGGAATCGGAGTTACGATGTCCCGGGAAACGGCCGTTTTTAATGTCAGTTTATATATCCAAAGTCTAAGGCTTGCTTATCCCCATATTCTCATACTTATATGATTCCGGGTTTTCAATAACCTTGGCAATAAACGCAGCGATACTTTTTCTGGAGATGGCGGATCCGGTTTCTGGTTCCCCTTTCCGGGTGAGGGCGTAATCCACCTCATCGGCATTAGTAAACCAATCGGGGCGCAGGATGGTGTAGTCCAACCCCGATGTCTCTATAATGTCAGCCAGTTGACGGTAAGGCACCAAGGCGCTCCGCAATGGCGTTTCATAGATGCCGATGGAGCTGATAGCGACAATGCGCCTGACGCCGGCTTCCCGCATGGCTTTCACAGTGTTATTTACCATGGTTTGCAGGTCCCCGGCAAGGTTTACATACACGATGTCCTGCCCTTCAACGGCGTCTTTCAAACCTTCGTAATCCGACACCGCATCTACTTCCACCACTCTGCAACCTTTGGAAATCTGTTGCGGCAAGCGGCTTTTCTTTCTGACGAGCAACGTCAGCGCCACGTCAGCCATTGGTTTCAAGGCCTCAATCACATGTTGGGCAAGACTCCCCGAAGCCCCGATTATCAATACATTCTTCATGTGCATCTGATTTTTAGGTTTCTGCTACATCCCTATTTTCCGTAGCCATTCCTTCACTTTCGTTTCGGCTTCCATGGCTTTCTCGCCTTCCATCACAAAAAGGAGCCCGTCCTTCTCTTTGCCTCCCTTCATGGAAAGTCCCTCCAAAACCGTGCTGTTCAGGCAAAGTCGCTCCACGGTCCTGAAACCGCTCCCGACGCCGAAACCCGCATTGGTATTGAAGGGGACCACGGTTTTTCCGCTTAGGTCATATTCATGCAGAAAGCTTTTCATGGGCGGCGGCAGCTGCATCCCCCAGGTCGGGAATCCCATGAACACCACCTGGTACCGTGTCATGCCGTCGATCTTGGTTTTTAGCGGAGGCAGGAAACCTGCTTCGTTCTCTTCGGCAACCTGCCCCACGGTGCTTGGGTAGTGTTCGGGATAGGGATTCTCCAACTCAAGCGCCACCAAATCACCGCCCACGTACCCATGGATGGTTTCGGCGATGAACTTGGTGTTCTTGGTGCGCGAAAGGTACACAATCAGCACCTTGCTACCGGTTGCTGGGGGTTCATTGACCGAGACTTCCTGCGCCTTCGTGCAACCGGATAGGAGGCAAACCAGAATCGCCAGTAGTAAAGATGCCGTGCGTTTCACTCTCCCTGTGTTTTATTCCTTCTTATCTATTTACCCTCGCTTGGTTGGCCGCCGAGTATCTCTCCCCGTGGACGGAGATCTTGGAAGCGGCTTGATCTATTTTCTGTAAATCTTCCCCGGTGAGATCAATAGAGATTGCCCCGGTATTTTCCTGCATGCGGTGCAGTTTGGTGGTTCCCGGGATGGGTACCATCCAGGGCTTTTGCGCCAGTATCCAGGCTAAGGCGATTTGTGCCGGCGTGGCGTTTTTCTCAGCGGCAATGGCTTTCACCAACTCCACTAACCCCTGATTGGCTTTCCGGTTTTCATCTGAGAAACGGGGAACCGTGTTTCTGAAGTCGGTGCTGTCGAATTGGGTGTTCTCGTCTATGGCTCCGGTCAAGAATCCTTTTCCCAGCGGACTGAAAGGCACGAATCCGATTTCTAGTTCTTCCAGGGTCGGGATGATGGCCTCCTCGGGCTCGCGCCACCACAGCGAATACTCGCTTTGCAGAGCGGCAACCGGCTGCACGGCATGTGCCCTGCGGATGGTATCAACCCCTGCCTCCGACAAGCCCCAATGTTTGATTTTCCCCTCTTTCATCAATTGCTGAATCGCTCCTGCCACTTCTTCAATCGGGACGTTGGGGTCCACGCGGTGCTGGTAGTACAAGTCGATGCAATCGGTGCGCAGACGCTCTAGGGAACCTTCCACGGCCACCTTGATACGCTCCGGCCTGCTGTCCATCCCGAGTTCAAGTTTCCCTTCCCTGAAGCCGAACTTGGTAGCCACCACCACTTGGTCCCGAAACGGTTCCACGGCTTCGCCCAGCAACCCTTCGTTGGTATATGGGCCGTAGACTTCGGCCGTATCGAAGAAAGTAACGCCTGCGTCATATGCGGCGCGGATCAGGTCAATGGCTTGTTTTCTATCGGTGGCGGGGCCGTAAGCATAGCTCAACCCCATGCACCCCAAACCAAGTTCGGACACTTCCAATCCGTTGTTTCCTAATATCCTCTTTCTCATGGCTTGTTTTTTATTGTTCATCGGAAATATCCAGTAATTCTTTGTTCAGGCGCTCGCCTTGGATTTGGATGTTGGCTAACCCGTCTTCGATCTCCTGCAGATCCTGCGGGGTGAGCCGCACATCCACCGATTGGGTATTGTCGTCCACGTACTCAATCCTGTCCATGCCAGGGATGGGGACGATGAAAGGCTTCTGCGCCAAAAGCCAGGCCAGCGCAACCCGTACCGTGGAAACACCTTTCTTCCTGGCCACGCCATTCAGCATTTCCACCAAGGGCATATTCGCTTTCATCGCTTCGGGGGTGAAGCGCGGGAAAACGGCGCGAAGGTCGGTTTCGCTGTCGAACCTGGTGTCCGGCGTGATGGTGCCTGTCAGAAAACCCGTACCGAGGGGACCCCAGGGCACAAAGCCGATGCCCAGCTCCTGGCAAAGCGGAATCACCGCTTTTTCAGGCTCGCGCGTCCAGATGGAGTACTGGTTCTGCACGGCTGCGACCGGCTGTACCGCGTGCGCCTTCCTGATGGTTTCCGCACCCGCTTCCGAAAGCCCGAAGTACTTCACTTTCCCTTCCCTGATTAAATCCTGCACTGTGCCCGCCACTTCCTCAATCGGCACGTTGGGGTCCACGCGGTGCTGGTAGAGCAAATCAATGTAGTCGGTGCCCAATCTTTTCAGGGAGGCCTCCGTCACTTTCCTGATGTGCTCCGGGCGGCTGTTAATTCCCTGGTCGGAAATCATGCCGAATTTGGTGGCAAGGATAACCTTATCCCGCATAGGGCGCAAAGCCTCGCCTACCAGTTCTTCGTTCGTGTAGGGGCCATAAGCCTCGGCTGTGTCGAAGAACGTGATGCCTTTCCCGAAAGCGTGATGGATGGTCTTGATACCATCTGTTTTGCTTACGCCTCTGCCAGTACCGAAACTCAGGTTCATACAACCCATGCCGAGTGCCGATACCTCCAATCCGCTGTTTCCTAATTTCCTTTTCTCCATTTCCTTGATGCTTTAAGAATTCTTACCCAACTCACCCAGCCACTTCACGATCGCAGGGTCCCGGTGGTCGAAGAAGGCGCTTTTCCCCTCGTCCAGGGACTTGATGGCAGCCATGTCTTCCTTACCCAACTCAAAATCGAAAACGTTGAAGTTTTCCTCGATCCGCTCTCTGTTAACCGATTTGGGAATGACAACCACCCCTCTTTGGATCATCCAGCGCAGGGTTACCTGCGCCACGGACTTCCCGTATTTCTTACCTATCCCAGCCAGCAGTCCGTTGGTGAACAGGTTGTTTTTACCCTCGGCAAAAGGGCCCCAAGACTGGATCTGGACTTTGTTTTCCGCCAGGAATTCCTGTGTTTCGGTTTGCTGCTGGAAAGGATGCGTCTCGATCTGGTTCACCGCCGGAATAACCTCATTGTGCACCATCAAATCCATGATGCGGTCCGGGTGGAAGTTGCTCACGCCGATTGCGCGGATTCTCCCTTCCTTGTACAGCTCCTCCATGGCACGCCACGAGCCGTATACATCACCGTAAGGCTGGTGGATGAGGTACAGATCGAGGTAGTCGAGTTGCAGTTTCTCCAGGGACGTCTGGAAGGCTTTTTTCGCTTTCCCGTATCCCTGGTCGGCAATCCAAAGCTTGGTGGTGATGAAGAGCTCCTCCCTCGGTACCCCGCTTTTTCGGATGGCATTTTCCACCGCCTCTTCGTTGCCGTAAGCCGCCGCCGTGTCTATCAGTCGGTAACCGGCTTCGATGGCAGTCAGTACACTGCTCTCGCATTCTTCCTGGTCGGGTATCTGATACACCCCAAAGCCCAGAATGGGCATCTCTACCCCGTTGTTCAAGGTTACTTTTTCCATGGTTTTCCCGTTAAGTCAAGTGAATTGCTTATGACGGTACAAAATTCGGGATCACTAGGGAGCCTTTTTGTATATGGATTACTGATTTACCTACCACTTTTACTGATTGCCGACCCTAGGCTCAAGCCGGCTTCCGGGAATGTGTAAATTTGTATTGTACAAAGTGTTAGCTATGGAGCGAGTAATAGATTTTAAGTCCGTAAGGGATTACAATACTTTCAACAATCATGAGACCCTGCACCCGCTGGTGAGCGTTCTTGACCTTTCCAAGGCACCTGTGCGGCAGTTTTACAGGATGAGCATGGGTATTTACTGCATTATCCTGAAGGATGTGAAATGCGGCGATTTGCGTTACGGGAACAACTATTACGATTACCAAGAAGGCACTTTGGTGTTTTTCGCGCCGGGGCAGGTGATTGAGGTGGAGCCTACCGAGGAGTTCTACCAGCCCCAGGGTCACGCACTGGTTTTCCACCCTGACCTGGTTCACGGCACCTCCTTGGGGAAAACTATGCACGAATACGGCTTCTTCTCCTACAATACCAACGAGGCGCTGCACCTTTCGGAACGGGAGCGGAAAATAGTGTTGGATTGCTTTGAGAAAATCCAGTACGAATTGGGGCACGCCATAGACAAGCACAGCAAGAGGCTGATCGCGTCCAACATAGAACTGTTCCTGAATTACTGCACCCGCTTCTATGACCGACAGTTCATCACCCGTGACAACGCCCACAAAGGCATTTTGGAAAAATTCGAGGAACTGTTGAATAGCTATTTCTTGTCAGACAAACCACAGACCATCGGGCTGCCCTCGGTAGCATATTGCGCGGAGGAACTGCATCTGTCAGCCAACTACTTTGGGGATTTGATCAAAAAGGAGACCGGGAAATCTGCCCTGGAGTATATCCAGAACAGGGTTATTGACCACGCCAAGGAACGCCTTTTCGACATCGGCAAATCCGTCAGCGAAATCTCCTTTGAGCTTGGCTTCAAGTATCCGCAGCACTTCACAAGGCTGTTTAAGAAGAAAATGGGCGTTTCCCCGGGGGAATTCAGAAACTTCAATTAAAGTATTCGGCCAGAGCCTATAACTGATTTCTTGATATACAAAGATGCTTCAAGTTGAGTCTCGTTGAAGTGATTTCCCCTCAATACTCGTGATTTCTTTGCTAATTTCATTTAAACAATAGAATAAATACACTGCTGTCCTTTAGCAAGAAACTAATCAGTTATAGCTTTTTTGTGGTTCAGTTAACTATTTCACTTTATCAAAGCTCATTTTACAGGAATAGGGTGAGTTGAATGAAAAGCAGCCGTCCCGTTAAACGGCGGTATCCCGATCCAGCAAAAATAGCCGTTGCTCCTCGTTGCAGGCCGTTGCTCTGCGTTACCCGCAAGCCAGTACTAGCCCTTTTTCGGTGTTTTCCGCCATGGGACACGGCAGCAACGAGGAGCAACGGCCAGCAACCTGGGTGTCCCGGAAAACGTGCGTTTCATCATCTTCGAAACTTTGATATCTAATTCGGCAATTATGCGTCCCAATTAGCCGTCCCATAATTCATAATCAGTTGTTGTTTAATGGTACGGGTATGTGAGACTACAACGGAAAGACTCTTTATCATAATAGGGAAGTTTGCAGTACAAATCATCCAAGATGTTGGATACCTGCCCATGATTAGGAATGAGACTGGGAATTCCAAACCAGATCACCTTTGGTGTAGAATCGGGTAGCATGGATTTGCCTGTCAAGGTCTAGCCTGGGCTCAGGCATTTGGCACTTCATATTCTTCTAGGCCAATGGCAGGCAATTGAACCAAGCTCCCATGCTGTACACCGGTAATGGGCACCCTTAACCTATCCTAAAAGGGGAGGCGAGAACATAGTCATCAGTGAATTGCGGACACCTGTAAATGGGGGAGGTGCATCCTTTCCTTCCTGACCAGAATGCTTAGCGGAGCAAGAAATACGCTGGCCTAGTTTAGACTTCTATATTATTGGTGTCCGAATAGTGTCCGAAGGGTAAGAAAAAAGCCCCTCAGAATGAACTGAGAGGCTTTCGTGTAGACCGTAGGAGTGAATTATCGTACCTGATCCACATTGATTTGGCTGACCTGAGTGGGTTCCTTGGAATAAATCACTGATGAATCTGGTACTTGAGCTTTTTGCGGTAAAGCACTTTTATGCCCTAGTCCCGCTTTGATGGCAGGAACCACTGGAAGCCGGGGCATGGGGTGCTAGTGCCATACCTAGGAAAGAAGCCACGCGGTGGCCGCGGCCTTGGTTGGGAAACCCCGGTGCTGGACACCCAGCCCGACATCGGCGATTACCCCCTCCACGGCCTTCCTTGTCTCCTCTTCCCTGGCACTGTCTGCGTGCAGGACCCTTGCCACCTTTTCAAGGCTGGTGCCCTGGAGCGTTTCGGCGAACCCGGCCAGCAAGGCGGCGTAGGCCCCCAAGTCCAGCTTTGGGTTCACGGTGGCATTGGTGCTGTCTATGAGCAGCCTGCTGATTTGGTATTCCTCTATGTACCCTAACAGGGCATCAAGGGACCGCTTCAGCTTAGGCAGATCATGTCCGGCGAGTGTGGGCCAGTCCACAGACAGGATGTCCGAGGCGGGCTCGTAATTCATCAGTATCAGGCGGTTTTTGTACAGGATCATGTCTTCCCCTCTTTCAGATACAAAGCTAAAAGGGCAGATTTCCTGCTCCTATACGGAAAATACCCCTTTTTCTGGGGGTAAACCACGTAAAGCCCAACTAGGCTGCAGTTCCTGGCTAACTAGCCATCGAAGAAGGCCAGAGGGGGAAATGAGGCGGCAATGAACGGGTGGGTATAAGATAGGCTAAGGGGATTCTATCATAAAGCTGGGATTTAGGCGGAGCGGGGAGTAAGCCCCGCCTAGGCGCTTGCCCAAGAAACAGATCAACAATGGCGAATCCGCCGCTGCGTGACTGACCTTCGGTGGCGTTTGTACACTAGGTGGACGGAGCCCTACGGGCCCACTTTCATTACCAGGAACTCCTCTTTCCCGAACTTGGCCAATCCGGCCTGGCAGGCATCGTAGAAGCTCTGGAAGCTCCCCTTCGGTAAGCCATCCTTCATGAGTTTGTAGCTGCCCAAGGTTATCCTGGTAGTATCCTCTTTTTCCTTCTTGGATTTGTACTTCATACTGAAGCTGTAGGCACGGTCCATATTTGATGTTGGTTAATTGAAGTAAATTCAAATCAACCAACCCCCGTTACGGGCCGCAAAGTTCTACCCATTCATAAGATACCGTACAAGTCCAGGCGTTCACCGTATAAAAGCGGGGAATGCCACAGCTTTCCAGACCTAGCCGGGGACGGGTTCCCGGGAGCCTGGGGCGCATGTAAGCAGCCATTGCTCTACCAGCTTTCTTTCTGCACCAGAAAGTCCTCGTTGCCAAATAAGTTCAGGGCGTACATGTAGGCCTCAAAGAAGCTGTTGAACAGCCTCTCCAACCTTATGCCGTGCCTGGTTATGAAATACTCCCCCAAAAAACCTCCAAAGTTTAAACCATATCCCCTTACCTGCCCTTAACGGGCTGAGGGGAAGGGTGACGCACAAGCCTAACAAATTCCCTGCCGAAATGTTTGCGGAGCAAAGGGGAAACCCATGGTTAGTTTGAATCCCCAAGAAACGCCAGGCATCTTATATCAGCGAGGGTCGTGTACAAAGGCCGCAAAGCCACGCCCCAGGAAGGAAGCTCTCCCTGGGGCGTGGCTTCCGTTTATACCAGGCCGTCAGAGGGTTTTGTTATATTTAAGGAAGCCGCTCCATTCCTGGGTTATTGGATTCAGATACGGTTACCGGCTTCCAATTTCTGCCATATTCAGGGAAGTTGATAATCGCCTGTAATGCCTTGCATTTGGTAAGGTGCTATGCAAAACTGGGCTGTCTTCTAAGCGTGCAGCCAGTAATTTCAGATAGCCCGCCCTATGGCTTCCCCCATTTTATAGTGTACCCCCTCCTCGGCGGTGAGTTCAACCCTGTTCGGTTCGAAAAGCATTATCATGTCCGAACCCCCGAAACTGAAATATCCGAACTCTTCGCCTTTCACCAGGCGGGTACCTTCCTCCACGGTGATATTCACGGAGGAAACGTGCCCCATACCCACCGCCAGTACCGCTACGTATCCCACGGCAGATTCAATTATAATCATTCCGCGGGTTTGGGTAAGCTGAAAACCAACCCCGTCCTCAGCCCCGAAAGTACCGTCCTCGCTTTTCACGACATCCAGCATCAGCTGGCCCGGGATATTCCGCACTTCCTTTATCACCCCCGCCACAGGGGTATGGAAGCGATGATAGTCATTGATGTTCAAGTAGCTGTGGGTGAAAATGCCGTCCTTGAACTTGTCGGCGTATTTACTTCCGCTGAGTAGTTCGGAGATCGGGTAAGTGGTTCCCTTGGCCGTGATTGTAGAGTTCTCGTCAATCGGCCAATAGCCCTGGTAGACGCTGTCGGTGGTGGAGACGATTACCTTGCCGTTGCAGGGCTCGGCAACCGGCCGCTTGCCGGGTTTCAGTTTACGGGCGAAGAACTGATTGAAGGTAAGCCATCCGCTGGGTCCTTTGTCGTAGTCGCCGATATTGTACTTCGGATCGGTGATAAAAGTATCGAGGCTCTGGGCAGATTCGGTGGTGTCCAGGAAATTGCCCCATTCGTTCGTATAATCATTGACCCATCTGTTGAAGGCCGGGTCCTCCCTTAAAAAGTTATCCGGTGAACGGTTCAGCAAAAGGAAGAACTCTTCGGTAGCCTGGCTCGTCTCCCGCTGAGTGGGAACTTGCCTTAGCAGGTTTGATGCGAACTCGTAAAACTGCTCCAGCGTTTTAACGTCCTTTACCTCCGCTTTTTGGATAGATTCTTCTAAGGCTTTTTTTACTTCTTCATTAGCTCCTACCAGTGATTCCAACTGCTGAACTACGAATGGCATAGTCTCCATAATACTCCTGTTCGATTTATGTGATAATGTTTATTTCCCAGTCATATTACTTTTTACTATGCGTTTATGTTGATGAATTTATACCAAAAATGCCGGGCAAAAACACCAATAATCCAGCCAAGTCGGATCCCGTTGTTTTTACTTCCTTTCTTACCGGACCAGACCTAAACAGACAATCCATTTTTTGGGGTTGGATGGATATAGGCGTGTGGCACTCTATGGATCAGCCTATCCCGGTCTTTCCAGGGCAAGCACTTGGTAACCACTTTAAACCTTTGTAGCCTGGAGAAATTAAAAGCCCTGTGCCGTGCACCGTAATCGGGTTACTTGGACAGACCCGGTGGGGCATAGAGGGGGTAAGGACCCCGGTAATTGCACTTGGTCCATCCTTCCTTTTCCTAGCCAGATTGCCTAGTGGTGCAGGAAATCTGGTGTCCTTGTGCGGTCCCTTGCGCTATTAGTGTCCGAATAGTGTCCGAAGGTTAATAAAAAAAGCCCCTCAGAATGAACTGAGAGGCTTTCGAGTAGTCCGTAGGGGAATCGAACCCCTGTTACCAGAATGAAAATCTGGTGTCCTAACCCCTAGACGAACGGACCATCTTTCGGTTTTGATGATGCAAATATAGAGGGCCTTTTTTTATTCTGCAAAGCACCCTTGTCAAATAAATTACGTTAAACCGCTAAATAGCTCTAAATGAGCCCGAAATTTTTTTAGTTTGTTTTGCCTGTGGGAACATGTAACTTGCCGCAGCTTAATAAGAACAAAACCTTACTTAAAATGTCTAAGAAAATAAGAGTAGCCATTAATGGCTTTGGCCGCATCGGCCGTCTTACCTTTAAGACCCTGGTAGAACGTGGAAACGTGGAAGTGGTAGCTATCAACGACCTTACAGATAATGCAACCCTTGCCCATCTTTTAAAATATGATTCAGTACACGGCCGTTTCAACGGAACGGTAGCTGCTGATGAAAACAGCATCACGGTAAACGGACAACGCATTGAGGTATACGCCGAGCGTGAGCCTAAGAACTTGCCTTGGGGTAAACTGGACGTAGACGTAGTATTGGAGTCTACGGGTCGTTTCGTAGATGAGAAAGGTGCTGGCGGACACTTAGAGGCTGGTGCCAAAAAAGTGGTGATTTCTGCGCCTGCCAAAGGCAACATCCCAACCGTAGTATTAGGGGTGAACGAAGAAATCTTAACCGGCGAAGAAACCATCGTTTCCAATGCTTCCTGTACCACCAACTGCCTGGCGCCAATGGCGAAGGTGTTGGACGAGGCTTTCGGGATTGACAAAGGCTATATCACTACCATTCACGCGTACACCGCTGACCAAAACCTGCAAGATGCGCCGCACGCAGATTTGCGTAGAGCCCGTGCCGCGGCGGTTTCTATCATCCCAACCTCAACTGGTGCCGCTAAAGCGGTTGGTTTAGTGTTACCGCACCTGAACGGAAAACTTGACGGAGTGGCCATGCGCGTGCCAATTCCAGATGGTTCTTTGACTGACCTAACCGTTATCCTGAAGAGAGAAGTAACGAAGCAGGAAATCAACGAGGCCATGAAAAAAGCTGCCGAAAACGAAATGAAAGGTATTCTGGAGTACACAGAAGACCCTATCGTTTCTATTGACATTGTAGGCAACCCGCACTCTTGTATTTTCGATGCCAAAATGACTTCTGCCAACGGTACGTTGGTGAAAGTAGTAGGCTGGTATGACAATGAGTTTGGTTACTCAAACCGTGCCGCTGACTTAATCGAGCGCCTTGGTGCCTAACTAAGAAGTGACGTATAATAAGGAGTGGTGCTGCTTTCGGGCGGCACCACTTTTTTTGTGTATTTTTACCAAAACAGCCTTAAAACAACTTAGAACGGAGGGCTGTCGAAAATCTCTTTTCGGTCTGCTTTAAGGAAAATAGGCCGAAAGCCCGACCTGAGTTTAAAGAAATCTTGCAGCAGATGGAACAGACCACCACCCCGGAGAAAGCTTGTTTTATTCTCAACCCGAAGTCCGGGGTGCGGAGCAATGTATCGGTGCCAGATTTGATAGCAGCGCACTTGGATACTTCCCGCTGGATTCCTGAAATCATGTACACCGAACGGCCGGGTCATGCCACAGAACTGGCGCAACAAGCGGCGGCCAACGGAGCGCGTCTGGTGGTGGCCGTTGGTGGAGACGGAACTGTGAACGAAGTAGCCCGGGGGCTGAAAGGTACTTCCTCGGCGTTGGGTATTTTGCCAAAAGGGTCCGGAAACGGCTTGGCCCGTCATTTAAGAATTCCGCTGGCCTTGCCCCAGGCGCTGGCTCTCCTGAATCAGCCTGTTTTCCATCATATTGATTCCTGCGCCATCAACGGGCACCCGTTTTTCTGCACGGCCGGTATCGGGTTTGACGGACTGGTGAGTTCGGTTTTCGCCCAAAGCACCAAACGCGGACTGAGCAGTTATGTGCAATTGGTGGTTCGGGAATTCAGAACGTTTACCTCTGAGGTAGCAACCGTGCGCATCAATGGCCGGGAACTAACGTCAGACTTTTTTGTGGTGGCTTTCGCGAATGCCTCGCAATACGGCAACAACGCGTACATCGCGCCCATGGCAGATATTCAGGATGGTTTGATGGATATTTGCCTTATCCGGCACGTGGGCATTGCCGAGGCCATTCAACTAGGGTATGGTTTACTCACCAAACAACTGGCGCATTCCAGTCTGGCTGAATTTCATACTTGTGCTACCGTTCACGTACAAAGTGAAGCCCCGCAGTATTTCCACGCCGACGGTGAGTTTATAGGCCAAGCCACCGAATTTGAAGTGCAACTGTTTCCGAAGTCGTTAGAAGTAGTCGCTTCTCTGTAAGCAAAAGCATAGAATCATGAGCAAAAACAAGAACAACCGCCAAGGAATCGTCTTCTCCACCAACCCTGATTTTGAGTACGAATACCAGCAGGAAGGAGAAACCCAAACGCTTCCGCCGCAACAACAGAACCTGCGGGTGCAACTGGACAAAAAGAGCCGTGGCGGCAAGCAAGTGACCTTGATCACCGGCTTCATCGGCCAGGACAGCGATTTGCAGACATTAGGCAAAACCCTAAAGACTAAATGCGGCGTAGGCGGCAGCGCCAAAGACGGCGAAATCACCATCCAAGGCGATTTCAGAGACAAAGTACTGCAACTTCTCCTAGACCTCGGTTACAAAGCCAAGAAGTCTGGTGGTTGATGTTCATAGGGTGAATGGGAGAGAGCTGAGCTTCTGAAAGGTTCGCCTTATAATTCAGTAGCATATTTTGTAGTAGACATATCAGGTATGTTTCAAGGGTTGAGTTTTTTGAAGAAAGCAGTAGTTGCTTTGATTCAAGTTTATAGTTCAAGTTTTCAACTTGGACTTGTTATGATGGAAGTCTGTGACTTGCGTGAGTAGTTTACAACTTCATTTGAAGAACGTTATGGAAGTAACCCCGCGTGATTAGAGATCAGCAAACGTTTATGAGGCTTTCGCCTCACTGCAGTTGCAAACTGCAGACCATGCTAGGTCCAAGTCACAGACTTGAACCATATTTTTTGGGAATAACCTCTGAAGAAAGAAATGCGTGTGATCTACTTGTGTAAGCATTCCCCCTTCGCCCCCTTCAAAGGGTAGGGCCGTTAAGTTCTACATTGGAGGCTTAAACTGCGGTAAAGTCCATTGCCTTTCTTGCAGAGTTTGAGGCTAACGCCTCACTGATTTGCAAACTTCAGCTCATTTTAGGTCCAAGTTGAAAACTTGAACCATATCAATTTTTAGAACTTAACGGCCCTACCTTCAAAGGGGGAGTCTACTTTCCCCTTTTCCAGCCTTTCGCTTGAGCGCCTAGAGTTCGACGACCTGTGAGCGAGAGCGAAGCAGGTGAGGAGAAATCACAGCGCGAGGGCGGAAGGCGGGGCCTCGCGGCCGTGAGCGCTTACCGCCAACGATGAAACAATACAGACCCTGCACCCACGCAAAAGACAGAAAAGCTAAGGGAACAGCATAAGGCATGCACCTACTTCTACCCACGCTGAAAGCAGCCAAGCCAAGGCATCAGCCTCCACCTTTAACCCCTTGTAGAAGCTTGCAAATACTGCAATGCCTTCTCTACATCTTCTGGCGTATCAATGCCAATGGTTTCCAACTCTGTAACGGCAGTCATAATCTTGAAACCATGCTCCAGCCAGCGTAACTGCTCCAAAGATTCGGCTTTTTCAAGGCTGGAAGGTTGTAGCTGAGTAAGCTGAGCCAGCACCTGGCTGCGGTAGCCGTAAATACCAATGTGTTTGTAGTAGGGGTGTTGGGTAAGCCAGTCATTTTGCTCGGTTCCGCGGAGATAGGGAATGGGATGACGGCTGAAATAAAGGGCTTGGTGCTGTGCGCCAATTACTACTTTGGGGCTGTTCGGGTTGAAAAGCTCCTCTGTAGAAGAAACTGGTTTGATGAGGGTCGCAATCTGGGCATCTGGCTGCGCGAAGCAACCCAACACCTTGTTGATCTGCTCCGGCTGGATAAAAGGCTCATCGCCCTGAATGTTGATGACCACGTCATAGGTTTCTTCAAGCTGGGTGTAGGCCTCGTAGCAGCGGTCGGTGCCGCTTTGGTGATGGGGGGCCGTCAGGAGCACTTTCCCCCCGAAATCCAGGACATGTTGCCTGATGCGGTCATCGTCCGTAGCCACTACCACTTCCTGTAACGCTGCTTTCTGGGCTTGCTCATACACCCGCTGAATCATGGATTTCCCTTCCAGCATGACCAAAGGTTTACCGGGGTAACGGGTAGAGGCGAATCGGGCGGGAATGATTCCAACAGCTTTCATAGGCACAGGTTTCACATTGAGGAATAGCAGTAGCAGCGGCAAAATTGCCGGCGTTCCAAAGGTATCAATTATTCAGATGTGGGCAGACGCAAAACGATGCCTTCGCGACTATTCCTCCGGTTCACCTACCCAAATGGTTTTCTGGTTCACAAATTCCCGAATACCCAAATACGATAGTTCTCGTCCGTACCCCGATTTCTTTACGCCGCCAAACGGCAAGGCCGGGTCAGAGGCTACAATGGAATTGACAAACACGGCTCCGGCTTCTACTTGTTTGGCCAGTTCTTGCCCGCGTTTAATATCATTCGTCCAGATGGAGCCGCCCAAGCCGAAAGGCGAATCATTGGCAATTCTGATGGCGTCTTCGGCGTCTTCGGCAATGAAAACCAAGGCCACTGGGCCGAAGAATTCTTCCTCATACGCCGGGTTGCCGCGCTCAATGTCAGTTAAAATGGCTGGGTGAAAGAGGGCTTTGTCTGGGTCTGGTTGGCCGCCTTTAAGGTAGAGTTTGGCACCGGCGGCAACGGATCGTTCTACTTGATCGGTGAGTTCCTGGGCCAGGTCTACGCGGGCCAGTGGGCCGTAGTCAATGTCTTCGTCCTCCAGCGGATTACCCGTGCGCTTTCTCTGCATGTTTTTGGAAAACTCAACTAAAAACGCTTCGGCTATAGGTTTTTCCAAGATAAAACGTTTAGCGGCAATGCAGCTTTGGCCGGTATTGATCAGGCGGGCACTTGCAGCTTTCTTGGCCACGGCTTCCACATCGGCGTCAGCCAAGACCACAAAGGCATCGGAGCCCCCCAGTTCCAGCACAGTCTTTTTAATCTCGTTTCCGGCAACTGAGGCAACTTTGGCTCCGGCTCCTTCGCTGCCAGTTAAGGTCACTGCTTTCACGCGCTCGTCTTTGATCAACTGCTCCACTTCCTTAGAACCAATGAGCAATGACTGGAAACAGCCTTTGGGGAAACCCACTTTGTCAAACACTTCCTGAATGGCCAGGGCGCACTGCGGTACGTTGGAGGCGTGTTTGAGTAAGCCCACGTTGCCCGCCATCAAGGCTGGGGCCGCAAACCGGAACACTTGCCAGAATGGGAAATTCCAAGGCATAACGGCCAGCACCGTGCCCAGCGGTTCATACGAGATAAAACTGCGGACGGCGCTGGTTCTGATGTCTTCTTCCTGCAAGAATTCCTCGGCGTGTTGGGCGTAGTAGTGGCAGACCATGGCGCATTTATTTACTTCGCCGCGTGCCTGCGCCAGGGGTTTGCCCATTTCCAGGGAGATGATGCGAGCGTAATAATCGGTGTTGCCGGCCAGTTCATCGCCGGCGCGTTGCATCAACGTAGACCGCTGTAAAAATGAAGTGGTGCGCCAAGTCTGGAAAGCCGCATCTGCGCGTTGCAGCGTTTCTTCTATCTCCTGCGGCGTGGCGGGTTCAAAGGTTTTCTCTACGGTATTGGTGTATGGATTTAGGGATTGGATAGGCATAAACGTGAGTATTTTTTGGTAAGTACTTTTTAGAAGCCTTTGGCGAATAACTTACAGGCATGTTGTCCGTAAAAACACGAGCTTGGCTTTCGCCGTTGCTGCATCTCTTCAAAACATATTCTACCTAACCGTGTTAAAAGAGTTACGTAATGGAGAGAACTTTCGCCTCCCCAGCTTCAGTCATCACTGCCTTTTGGCCTAAAGATTTTATTTTTTGGACTCCACATTGAATATTACTTCTGAAGAGGAGCTGGTTGCGCAATTACGGGCGCAGGACCAACGGGCTATCACTCTTCTATACCGAAACTACTCGGCGGCGCTGTACGGAGTAATCCTGCGTATTGTGAAGCAGGAAGAAGTGGCCGAGGACGTGCTGCAGGAAAGCTTTGTGAAGATCTGGTCTGCATTTTCTACCTATGACGAGCAGAAAGGGCGGCTCTTTACCTGGATGCTGAACATTTCCCGAAATCTAGCCATTGATAAAATCCGCTCCAAGCAATATCGCGTAGGTTCAAAAACGCAACCCATGGAAAACACCGTCACGACTCATATGGTGAGTGCAGACGGCATCAAGCCAGACCACATTGGATTACAGGAAATGACAACGCATTTGAATCCAGATCAAAAAGTTATCATAGATTTGATGTACTTTAACGGATTCACCCAAAGTGAGGTGGCCGAAGAGTTGAATATTCCGCTGGGAACCGTGAAAACCCGGGCCCGCATGGCCATTAAGTTCTTGAGTAAATTAATCAAATAGCGTTGAATACACAGGAGTACATAGATTCAGGCGTACTGGAGCTGTACGCAGCCGGTGGCCTCACGCCCGCAGAAAGCGAGGAAGTGGAGCGCATGGCCGCGCAACACCCCGCTGTGCACACTGCTCTGGAAGAGTGTCTTCAAACCATGGAAGCCTACGCGCTCACCCACGCCAAGGCACCGCGCCCTGAATTAGAAGATCAAATATTGCGTCATATTCAATCCATTTCTGGAACCGCAGAAAACAGCCCTTCCTCTGCCGCAAGCGTTTTGCCCTTTGATTCTGCTGCTGCTGTTCACAGTTTTAATAATGAGACCAGCCGTTGGTGGCAGATGGCGGCCGTCATTCTGTTGCTGATCAGTGCCGCGGCCAATGTCTATTTATACAGCCGCCTGCGTGATACCCGTGATGAACTGCTCACCGCCCAACAGACTACCCGGCAGTATGCCTTGCAGGTGCACCAGCTGGAGAACCGAAGTCTGCAATCTGAGAACCTCTTGGGTGTGCTGCGCAACCCGCAAACGCTGGCGGTGCAACTGAAAGGAGTACCCCAACACCCCGAGGCGCAAGCCACCGTCTTCTGGAACCAGGAAACCAAAGAAGTGTACTTTGACCCCGGCCACTTACCGGCAGCCCCATCTGGGAAACAATACCAACTCTGGGCATTGGCGCAAGGCAAACCCATTGATGCCGGCGTGGTGAAATCCTCAGACACTACCCTGCACCGAATGAAGTCTATTGAAGAAGCCCAAGCCTTTGCCGTCACCCTGGAGCCTGCTGGAGGAAGTGTGAACCCTACTCTAGAGGAGATGTACGTCATGGGAGAAAGCAGCAAGTAGAAGGTTTTAAGAAAACAGGTAGAAAACGGAAAACCTCACAGGTCTAAAAACTGGCGCGAGTCTCCAGACTCGTGCCTCAGGATGAAGCGAGTCTCCAGACTCGCCGAAAACCAGAACCTTTGAGCATCTCCCAATAGCTAATCCCCATTTCCTCTAGGTCCATTTACATATTGGTTTCAATAAAACGGCTTGTAAACAAGAACAAGCTCTGCTAGCATTAGCCATGGCAGAGAAGGCCGCGAAGAACTTACTTTGCAGCGCACTTGTTCTCCACTCATGGCAATTTGCCCATCTCACGAGACCTCATGAAAAAATACTTAGATCCGTCTACCCTAGAGTTTATCCGGGACTTGCGCGTGAACAACCAGCGCGATTGGTTTGAGCAGAACCGCAGCCGCTATGAAGCCGCCCGTCTGGATTTCATCTCTTTTCTTAAAACCTTGCTACAAGGAGCCTCCGCGTTTGAGCCAGCATTGGAAGGGCAGGAGCCCAAAGACCTCCTATACCGCATTTACCGCGATGTGCGTTTCTCCAACGACAAACGTCCCTACAAAGACCACATCTGCGCCTACATGGCTGAAGGGGGCCGAAAAACAATCTATCCCGGATTTTACCTGCACATCAGTCCGAACGATGGTTCCTTTCTGGCGGCCGGTGTCTGGATGCCACCCGCGCCGGAATTGAAGGCCATTCGGCAGGAGATTGATTACAATTATGAGGAGCTGAAAGGCATTCTCAATGATTCTTCGTTCAAAAAGTACTACGCTGGCATTGGCGGCGAAAAACTGAAAACCACGCCCAAAGGCTACGACAGCGAAAACCCCGCCATTGACCTGCTTCGGCACAAAAGCTGGAACACCACCTACATGCTCCCTGATGAAGTAGTCACCAGCGAACGTCTTTACGACGAATGCCTGGCGGCCATGAAAGCGGTAAAACCCCTCAATGATTTCTTCCTCAGACCCATGAAGGAATTAAAAGAATTGAAAGCCGAGGAAGTATAATCCTTTTCTGGCTTTTTTCTGAAAACCAATCTATAAACAAAAAGCGCCTCCAATTATGGAAGGCGCTTTTTGTTTATACCAACCTAAAATGCTAGAATGCCTTGCTTTCAGGTGTTTCTTGCTTTTAGCGAAGAAAGCCTGAGCAACCTGCGGGAGAATATCAGATGCATATGGCTGTTTAAAGTGTGATTATTTTAATTAATATGTTAAGTAATAGAATTAGTTTCTTCGGAATGAGTCTTCTGCCTAAATGGGTCTTTTGTACTTGGCTGGTGGGCATGTGGGGGATGAGCGTGGCCGCGCAGGGAATTCCGGATACGGAGATATTTTTGGTCACACTGAAGCAGCAGCAGGAAGAAGTACGGGTTGGGGTGCCCATCAATATCACCCAACGGCCCGGCTATGACAATCAGCCTAGTTTTACCCCAGACGGAAAGTCGATTCTGTTCACCTCCCAGCGCGACGGGCAGCAAACGGATATCTTCCAGTATGTTCTGGCAGGGAAGAAAACCCAACAACTCACCAGTACGCCAGAAGCAGAATATTCGCCTTTGGTGACTCCAGATGGAAAGAGTTTTTCAGTGGTGCGGGGCAAGGAGCAACATCTCTGGCAATTCCCGTTGAAGTCCGGAACCAATCCGCCCGCTTTGCTGCTGGAAATGCCCCAACTGATAGGGTACCATGTGTGGTATAACCGAGATACCTTGTTAGTGGCCGCTTTTCCCGAGCAACCACCTATGAGCTTGCATCTGGCGGTTCCTGGTACTAAGAAAACGGTAAAGTTGGAGGAGTCCATCGGGCGAAGTTTACAAAAAGTACCTCATAAACCTGCCATTTCTTACCTAGTACCTATCTCCGATTCCCTGGCGGAGATCAGGCAGATAAACCTGCAAACCGGAGAACGCCAGGTACTCATACAGGCTTTGCCGGGTAGTCAGGATTTTGCCTGGTTGCCAGACGGACGGTTACTCATGGCGCAAGGAGCCAAACTCTACGTCTACCGACCGGGCGCAGATCGCCGCTGGAAAGAGATTGCTGATTTCAGCCAGCAAAGTATCAAGAACATCACCAGATTAGCGGTAAGCCCTAAAGGAACCCATCTTAGTTTTGTCGCGAATCAGTAGGAACGAAGTTCTGTAAACGATTCGTCCGCTTCGGGCCTGATTTCTGAAAAGCAGGCCCGAAGCGGACGAATCGTTTGTGGCAAGGACAGGAATGCTACGGCTGCCGGTAGATCTGGCCACCTTTCATGACCAACTGCACCTTACGCACGGCTGAAATGTCTTTGGTAGGATCTCCCATCACAGAGATAACATCGGCTAGCAGACCTGCTTTAAGGGTGCCCACGCGATTGTCTACATGGAAGCGCTTGGCGTTGCCGGAGGTGGTAGCACGAAGCACATCCAAGGCAGGCATGCCGTATTCTACCAGCAGTTCCATCTCGCGGGCATTTTCCCCGTGCGGAAAAACGCCTACGTCGCCGCCCACCACCAAAGGCACTTTGGCAGCGAGGGCGGCTTTGAAGTTGGCCCGTTTCTGGGCGATTCTGGCGGGCTCAGGGTCCTGGCCTTTGCGCCAGCCGTTGTATTGCAGAATGGCATCACCGGCGGCCAGGGTAGGGCAGAGGGCAATGTCTTTGCGGGCCATTAGCTTAAAAACCTCGGCGGTAGCACCGTCTCCGTGTTCAATGGTTTCTACGCCAGCCTCCGCCGCACGGCGCATGCCTTCAGGCGTGCTGGCATGGGCCACCACAGGACGGCCGCTGCTGGCGGCTATCTCTACAATCAGTTTCAGTTCGGCTAGGGTGAAGGTGGGCATGGCTTCGCCGTTGGGTCCCCACCGGTAATCTGCGTAGACTTTTACCACATCGGCTCCTTTGCCAATCTGGTCCCGCACCACCCGCGCAATGTTGTCCACGCCATCGGCAGCCTCAGCGCCCTGCGGAACCTCAAACGCCGGATCAAAGCCTTTGGGACCATAGCTCCCGGTAGCAATCATCGCTTTTCCGGCCACCAGCATGCGCGGACCGGGGATGATGCCTTGGTCAATGGCTTGTTTCAGCCCTACATCTGCGTACTCTGCGCCTTCAGAACCCAAATCCCGCACCGTGGTGAACCCTGCCAGCAAGGTGTTGCGGGCGTGAACGGTAGCGCGGGCTACCCGCAGGGCATCGGCCTCTTTCAAAACCTGATCGTTCCAAGAGGTCTCGTTGTACGGGTGCAGCAGCAAGTGGGAGTGACCCTCAATCAGGCCAGGCAACAGGGTTTGTCCCGGCAACTCAAGGTGGCGGGCGTACGGCGGTAAAGAAACGGATGCGGTGGGCCCGGCGGCCAGAATGCGTTCGCCCTGCACCACCACTACCCAGTCTTTGTGCAGGTCGCGCCCGTCAAATACCTGGCTAGGTTTTAAGACGAACACCGAATCTGTTTTAGGCCTGGTTTGGGCAAAACACACCTGAAAGGAGGGGAGTAAAAGCAGGAAGGCTAGAAGTTGCGTAAATCTTTTCAAGGTGAAGTCTAGATTAAGAAGGGACATACCATTCTCCTTTTGCGATGAGTTGCACCTGGCCACCAACATTTATCTCATATTGCCCCTCAACGGTTACCCGGCCTTGCAGTTTGATGGTGGCGTTTCGGTTTATTTCATAGCCCTGTTCCACTAACAGCTCCAGGTTCTCTTCTGGGAAATAGCGGTGTTTAAGTAAATAACCCAATAAACAGCCATTGGCGCTTCCAGTAGCGGCATCTTCAATGACTTGCCCATTCTCTAAAGCCAACATGCGGGCGTTCAGTTGGTGGTCTGGCGAATAGGTTTCTGGGCAGAAGAAGTAAAGGGCTACGGAAAGACCATCGGGGCGTTGTTCTTTGTAGAGGCCGTGTTGCTGAAGAAAGGCCAGAAGCTTTTCGGGCTGCACTTGTAGGCGCTGCATATCGGCTAATTTCTGCAATGGAACTATCAGAAACGGCAATCCCGTAGAAACCTCCTGCACCGGAAACGAAGGATGAAGCGTGTCCAGGGCAACTCCTATTAGATCAGCCATGCTTTGTTTCGGAAGCGGATTGCCGAAGGAAGGGTTGATTTGCCGCATCATCAGAAAATGGGGCCGGTTGTGTAGGTAAGTAAACGACACGGGAATCTGCCCAACTTTCACCTGTAGGCTCAGTTCGGGTACCGGTTCCTGCAACAGGAATTGTTGGATCACAAAGGCGGTTCCCAAGGTGGGGTGTCCGGCGAAAGGCACCTCATATTCTACCGTGAAGATTCTGGTAGGAAAGGCCTGATCTTGCGGGGTATCTGCTAAAATAAACGAAGATTCGGCGAAGCCGATTTCCTGCGCTATCTGCTGCATTTGCTGTGTAGACAACTGCTGGGCCTGTAGAAATACCGCCAGTTGGTTTCCCTTGTAAGGAGCATCGGCGAACACATCTACAATGTAATAAGGGATTGTTTGCATGGCCGGAAGTTAGCAAGTATCTGGCAGAAGAAATACAAAAACGGCCACTGTCCACCAGAAACAATGTTTTAACAGCCTTTTACGGAAACAAGGTCAAAACCAACATTCGTGTTCTCAGACCATCTTCCTGGGTAAAAATCATTGGCTCTGGTTTGATGGATTTTTCCTCCCGAACTTTAATCTATGGAAATGTCGCTGTACTTGGCTTGCACGAACATGAAAATGCCGTAGCCAATTAACCCGACTGCCACCACCACTAATAGCAAATTCCCGAAGGGTGAAGTTTGTAAAAAGGAGAAGGCGCTTTTGGTGCCTCCGGCTTGCTGCGGTTGCTGCAACCAGGCCGCTCTGGCAAATAAAAAACCTATAATTCCGAAGACTATTCCCCTAGCAGAGTAACCTGCTTGTCCCGCTCTTTTTAAGAAATTAAACCGATCTCTAGGTAATCCTATTACGTGTTTCATAAACGAGGCCGTAATCCCTTTGTACAGTTGGTACACTCCGTTTCCAATGGTAATTAGCCCTATGATAATGGCTAAATACTTCCCAAATGGTTTGTCTAATAGATTAGCGACCAAGTCTTTTTCCCTGGAACCGTCACCTGAGTTATTCCCGCTACCGGCTAATATTTTAAATGCCAGAAACGCTAAGGAACCATACAATAACCCAATGAAAGCGTAGGCGATTCTTTTTCCTATTCCTTTGGCATTGGTTCCTTTGTGTTCTGTGTCATAAAAAGCCTGGGTAAGCCTCCAGACAGAATACCCCACTAAACCAACGCCCAGTACCGCTAACAAGAACCCGCCACCCGGAAAATGGCTTACCTGGGAGAGTGCATCTGAGTTTGATGCTTTTTTGCCTCCAATTCCCAAAGCAGCCATAGCTGTCAACGCACCTACCAATATATAGACCAACCCCTTTGCTACGTATCCTACCCTTGCAAATGATTCAATCCAGTTCTTTCTTCGTCTGTCCATTGATATGTAGATACTTAAGTTGTTTGATAATGTTTAGCGTTTTAGGTTGATCCTATTGAAAGCGAGGTGGTGCATATTTGTGTATGAATATGAGGTGCTGAAGGAGTTTGTGATTCTAATTTGCTGAGTTTTGTCAAGTGGTTGATTACTTATTTAAAATTTAATTTTGATTTAATGATTTAAAATTGTTTTACTACATATTATGATTGATAAAAATATTAGCAAGATTCTAGCTTTTGGCTCTCTCATAAGCATCAATGGTAATATATCTCTTTGTGATAGTATTCATGAGATTTAAAGTAATTTTGTCAACTGCGTTTGATATATTACTGATAGACATTATAATATAATGTATTACCTATAAGTTAAATTGATGTAGAAAGTCTGGTCCTGAAGTTTACTCTGAAGAGTGACAATATTGCCAAACAACCAAGTGGACTTAGAGGAGAACAAACTAGCTTGATTGTTTAAGAGACAAATTTAAACACTGAGTAATGCTTATACGGGAATGTATTATAGATGTTATATGCTGGTGATGAGTTTGTAATAGATTGGATTCATGAGGGAAGTTAAATATGTTGATAAGATTTTATAGTAAATGTATTTATTTATAATGTGACTGGATGGTTGACTTTTTGTGTTAGATAAATAAATGTGTTTAAAGTTTAATCACTTAATGTTAGTATTGTGAATTTTGCTGTTGTAATTTTTTTAAAGTTCTATACTTTATGCTTAAAAGTCGCTGTAAATGATGCTGCTTATGTATCTATATATAATAGTATTGGTTAAGCTATGTGTTAGGTATATATGCGAACATAATATGTAAGTTTTATATTGCTGTTTTTGTATTGATGAATAATTAAGTTATTTGCTATATTTAATTAAGTATGATATTGTTTTTTGTTTAAATATATAAATTTTATAAAAAATGATGTTGTAGATAATTGCTGTTTATAATTTGAAATGATATATAATTATATGATGTTGTGAAATGTAATTTTACTCTTATTGAGGCGCTTAATTAATTGCTGTCATAAAGTTTAGTGTTGGTTGTAAAAGTTGCTAGTGTAGAACGTGCTTTGGTGTGATGTATAAGCATTTTATACAATCATAAATGTGTGTTTATGTAAATGAATGTTATGGTAATAATTGTAAGCGTTGAGATATTTTTAGTTTGGTGTCAAGTTAAGTCAGTTGTGTAGAATGAGTCGAAATGATACTAGATATAGGATTGCAGTTTAAAGTAATTTCATGCTTATGAAAAGACCTATTCTTTTTCGCTAGAATAGATAAGTTTCTTTATTATCAAGCTTAGTAATATAATGCGATGCAGAAGTGAGAAGTGTAAAAAGAAAGGGAAGAGGTTTACGCCCTAAGTGGGTTGATACAGCATGAAACCCAGCTTCAGCATGAACATCTACTCAAAATCTTTTGTAAGGGGCTTGCAGGAAAAAAAAGGATACAATACATTTGTACCACCAAACGGGGAAATGCCTTGTTTGTGCTTTGCGCACGTGGTGAAATTGGTAGACACGCCATCTTGAGGGGGTGGTGCCCTACGGGTGTGGGAGTTCGAATCTCCCCGCGCGCACGTAACAAATGAATAGCCTTGTAACTTATTTAGTTACAAGGCTTTTTTGTTTTAGAGTGTGTAGAAGTATGCGTGAATCAAGAAAAGACTTCTCCTTCTTCCCCCTTCTTAGTTGTCCTATCCGGTGAACCAAAGCCAAGTCGTCAGTAGGTGAGGGAATACTTGATCTCATGATAGGATAGGACCTACGGTGTAGACGCATTGGGATAATGTCCCAATGCGTCATATTCCCACATTCCTCTTATCTAACCTCAGATGAAATAGCCCCTCTTATGATCTCGGACCATTTCTCCGCTAAGCGTAGCTCTCCCATTAGGGTCATACTGCCGTAGGTGGCATTGTAGAATTCAAGCGCAGCTTCTTTCTTGCTTTCATCCAAGTAAGTGAGCACCACCTCAACCTGGTCAGTCTTCTTGTAGTCACCCTCCTTACTGCTGATGGTTCTGCTCGTATCCACAACCCGGCTTTGCTGTACCTCAGCCAAGTTCATCTGTAGAGAGGTGTCGGTTCCGTTCATTTTCCCGATGAAGAAAAGCTGGTTGCTTTCGTCGTCTATTCCTATGAGGGAATTATCCCAGAGGTCGTGCCGGGTAATTCTGCAATAATTCTTTTCGGCCAAGCCGAAGAGTTTGCCGCGTAGTCCTTTCTCCCTTTTCTTATTATTGGCAACCATAAGGGCAAAGAGAATGATGCACAGGAGGACTACCGTCCCCCGATGAGTAATGTCGCTAAATCCATACTTGTGTTGATTTAAGATTTAAAGATTGTACTAAGGCAGCCAGGGTTGGTGGGAACCGCAGCTGCCGTATTCGTTACCCTGGCTTGGCCAGGTAGTATCAGTTTGATTTGGCCGTGGCGATGACCATGGGCAGTTTGTTTCTGTTGATGATGTCCACCACCTTTACCAGTTCATTTACCTGAATGGTCCGGTCTACTCGCAGCACCACCGAGGGCTTAACCTCAGTGGTGGAAAAACGGGCCAGGTAATTCTCCAAACCTGAAAAGGAAACCGGTTCTTTCTCAATGAAGTAGTGCAGCTCGGCATTCACCGAGACGTTGAGGATCCGTTTCGGGATGCTTTGGGTGTTCTTCGCCTGAGGAAGGAGCAGCTTGATGGCCGTAGGGCTCGCCAGTGTGGAGATGATCAGAAAGAACAGCATCAGGAAGAACAGAATATCTGAAAGGGACCCCGCCTCCACCACGGCCGACTGCCGCTTAGTTTTCCTGAAGTTCATAGCTTGGCACTTTAAAGAGCAGATCCATGAATTGGATGGAAACCACCTCCAGTTTATTTACCGTTTTCTCAATCTGAGCATGCAACAGTGTGTGGAACACGAAGGCCAGCATTCCTACCACCAACCCGGTGGCAGAGGTGATCATCTTCTCATAGATGCCCCCTGCAATAATCCCGATGCTGATATTATCTGCCAGTGAAATGTGGTAAAAGGCCTTGATCATGCCCGTCACGGTGCCCAGGAACCCCATCATGGGGGCGATGGCCGCAATGGCCGAGAGGTAACCCATGTTCCGCTCCAGGTTGTATACCTCCACGTGGGCGGCGTTCTCAATGGCACTCTCAATGTCCCGGGTGGGGGAACCTATCCGGCTCAGACCCTTCTCCAGGAGGCGCGCCACCGGTGACGGCGTGACCTTGCACAGGGAAGAGGCCTCTTTGATGGAACCTTGCTGAACTTTGTAGGCAATGGTCCGCAGGAAAACCGGATCATGTTTGCCAGCGGACCTGATGTAGAGCACCCGCTCCACGAAAAAGTAGAGGGAGGCCAGGGAAAGCAGCAGGATAGGAACCATCACTAAACCCCCTTTAAGTAATAAATCAAACAGAGAAAGCCCCGCAGAAACCGGCTCCGTGGCCGGAATTTGTAACAGTATTGTTTGGAATGACATGTCAGTTTACGTTGTGAGCGGCGCAGGCGCACGAGCGTGCCCACGCCACACTTAATTTAAAGTTGAATAAGGTGTTGCCCGTACGCAATGGGTTCTGCTCCTAAGCAGGAAAGAACTCGGAGGAAGAACTAAGTGAGAAATGGAAAGGCAGGGTTAAAGCGTTTCCTGCCTCTTTTTAGGAAAGTAGGCCCATAGAAGGCTGCCCTGGACTCAATAGACCAGAGAGGAAACACTAAAAAACCTCAGGACAGGGTACTATGGAGCGTTGGGGAGGATTCGGTAAAAGTCAAAAAGCTTAGGGGGTGCACAGGAATACGCAGCCTTTCTAAGTTGGAGGGAGTCGAAAAAGAAAAAAGCCAGAAAGGCGAATACCAACGGGAGCAAAGGAATATATGCCTCGTGCAAGACACCGTTGGAAGCACCAATAGGTTCACATGCCTGCCACAGGTACTCGGGTTTCTCGTGATTTTGCTTAAGGACAGTCGCCGGTTCGGTTTTGTGGGTGAGAACCGATTTAAGGGCAGGTGATAAAAACATGCAGCAAACGGCCACAGACAGCAAGGCCACTATTTTGAAGAGGGCCTTAACCGAGTAAAGGATGGCTGTGCTGCGATTCATCCCCACAAAAATAATGATAAACCGGTTGCAACCAACATGATGGGAAGTAAATAGCCTTATTTTACGGCAGAAGCGGGGGTATGGAGATATCACATTTCCCATAAATGATGGATGCAGTAGCCACAATGATTTGATAGAGTGGCGCTTGTAATATTCAAGCAAAGCACTATCTTTAGTAAATCAGAGAAAGTAAACGTATCAACGCCGGCAATTAGCTTGGGAGGTTGCTGGTTGTCTGTTTGTGTTTCCAGGGAGTGTGCCTTCACTAATTTATATCCGAGAATGGAATCAAAGATTACATTACGGGACATCTTCTCATACTTTTTGGTAGGCTTCTATTTCCTGGCGTGCCTGGCATCTACCCCTATGGGGGGTTCCGAGAATTTCCTTGGGTTTACCGATGTCTCCAAGTTCCTCTGTGGTGTGGCCGAAGCCTCTAAGGAGGTATCAACTGCCTTGTTGCTGCTTGTCCCTCTGGTTTACCTGACCGGGGTGATTGTGCACGGAGTGGACAACATGGTGCAGATTGCGGCCATGCTACCCTTCGGGCTATCAATAACCAATAAAGGCTTAAAGGAAGGTCCCAAGCCCAGTAATGTTGTGCAAATTGCATTGAGCCTGTTCCTGGGTAGTTGGGTTTCTTACCGAGCCGAACTCAAATCAAGTCAGGAAAAATCCGGCGGAGACGCTATGAATGAACAGGGGCTGGTCTACTGGATGATAGCCTTTCAGGCCAATGAGGGCCTTTACAGGGTTTCCTGGCTCTACGCACTTTATCACATGTGCTTCACCCAGGACTGGTTGAAAGTAGGTATCTTCCTCTTTCTGGTCCTGCTGTTCTGGCTGCGCGGCTTCATTATCATCACGGAAGACCTACGAAAGGTATTTGGCGGGGCTGAAAGGTAAACGGACTTGGTAAATGAAGTGTCAACTGCCGCAGGGGCATCCATATCAGGAAACACTTCATGGACTTGGATGCAATTGAACCTGTGTGACCAATGACGCCTTTATGCGCTATAGTTCCCATTCATCTTCTGAGAGCAGCCAGCCTAAGGCGCTTTCCTGGTCTGGAAAGACCTCGTGCCAAATGGTTCCCTTCGCCTTATAGCCCTCTTGACCTTTGGCGGTGAACTCGGTGTTGCCGATCAATGAAGGAAGAAAGTCTGGGGTTACCACTGCCAGTTTTTTGATGCTAGTTCTGGAGGCTTCTTCCTGGAACTCCGACAATATCCATTCCTTTTCCTCCGTGGAGATAATAGGAAGTTGCAGGTCATTCACTAGCCAATGTTTCAGTTGGTGACCTCTGGTCAGTTCCAGTGCTTTACCGAAGCCCAGTTTGCGT
The DNA here is from genome assembly GCF_054956755.1 of Rufibacter sp. JT3400010. Lineage (NCBI taxonomy): Bacteria > Pseudomonadati > Bacteroidota > Cytophagia > Cytophagales > Hymenobacteraceae > Rufibacter > Rufibacter sp. JT3400010. The sequence continues at coordinate 64,982 of NZ_JBUDXA010000020.1, forward strand.
TCGCTAAGAGAGAGCAGCCTTTTCCATTCTAACAGCAACAGCGAATGGGGTAAATCAAGGGTAATTAATACAAAGTCTGTTTCGAAGACCGGAGTAGTTCGGCCACCTGTTGCATGTTGCTCGGTCATATCCTCTCTAGGTTGGAGTTCAGCACTGTACCCCGCACAATAAAAGAGTGGGTGGGGTACAGTGCTTTCAGTAATAGTTGAGCGCAGTGAGTACTAGTATAACGGATTGGAGGAACAGATAGTGATTGGTATGTAAAGCAAAGCTATCCTTTGGGTCTGTCCAGCACTACCGCTGTAGCGACTCCCAAGGTGTAGGCCACCAAGTCCCACCACTCAAACCCATAGCCGATGACTGTTTTGGCGAGCGTACTGCCAGAAAGCCCCAGTCTATCCACTAAATGAAAGTATTGCGCCACCTCTAACGAAAAGGAAAACAGCAGCACCCCGCAGGCAATTTTCCAGCGAGAGGTATTTGATAAAGTTTTTATACAGCAATAGAGAAGAATGACTACCAGATAGTCTCCGCCGTAGGGCCTAATGAAGCTGTCCCGCACATACAATGCGATCAATACCTCCACAATTAAAAGGATGCTGCTGTAGAAGAGATACCTCGGGTTTATGGTTAGCATGTATGAAACTTCATAAGATTGGAATATAACTTTTAACCTTTCTGCTTATTATCTCCTATATTCGTTTTTGTTCTGGTTACCAGTTGCTTTTAGAAATATACAAAAAGATGTCTTACAGAGTACAAAATGCTACCAACCAGAATTCTTAATTATTATGCGCTGTAGTTGGTCTAAATGCTTATGAGAAGATTGCTGCTGTTCCTGCTTTTGATGTTACTTGGTTTTGTCACCTATAGTCAAAATAGGAAGATGGTTCAAAGATCATGGATTAGGCATTCGGTTGAGAATTTATCCAGTAGACCTGTTGAACCTGATACACTTTATACGAGATATGATTTCGGGGAATCTGTCGTAAATATCAGCTTTTATCCAGCATGGAATAATCACCGGCAACCTTGGTCAATTAAGGAAGATAATATCACCATAGGCTTTGATACATATAAAATTGAAGAAGTAAGCGATACTTCCTTGATAATTGCTTTAGCAGGTTTCAGGAGAGTAAAATTCTTGTTGGAGGATTACCTTGGTAATCAAGAACATCATCTTGTACCATTGGGAGATTTCAATGGAAAGCCCCTGTTCAAAGCTACAAATATCATAACTCCACGCTATACAGGTGAAAATGACTTCCATGATTTAATTACCAAAAACGTTTCTGGATACAATATCAAAAAGGCCAATTACTTTCTTGCCACATTTGTTGTGACAGAAAGTGGCAAAGTAGAGAATGTGAAAGTTATAAAAGGCATAACCACAGGTTTTGATGGTGAAATAGTGAAGCAAATTGTCAAAACATCAAAAAAGTGGAGGCCGGCCTATTTTCAGGGGAAGCCTATAGCAACTGAGATGTCCTTTGATATAAAGTATCTTGACTCCTTAGTACCCTGATAACAATAAGTGTTAATAGAATATTGACTTTTCAAAAATAGCAGAATTTCAATAAGCAAAGCTATTGTGCATAAACGAAGCTTTGGCAACCGTTATCATCAATCAAAATACACAAAGGAAATGAGGAAGGAATACAAAATTCTTTCAGTCGGGTTTTTAGCGGTTGCCTTACAGGACACGGTAGGCTCCCTAACCTCAAAGCAGATGGATTACAATTACGGGTTGTTGTTTCCGTTGTCTATGCTACTGTATGGCACGGTAGCCTATTTAGTAGCAGAGAAAACGAAAGTTAGTAAGGGAATAATCTTTGCTGTATTGATGGGACTCTTTGATGCTACAATCGGTTTGTCGATATCAACCTATCTGGAAGCAAACACTGGTCTGGAGTATGAGATGACCCCAACTTATTGGATAACGATGGTACTTCTCAATTCTATATTCGCGGCATTGATTGGGTGGATAGGTGGTAGACTAGCCAAGTGGGCAAATAGGAAAAGAACGGCTGCCCAACCAAGCGCATAAGCCATCCTTGCCATTGCTCTGAGTTCCTCCTACACGGAGATTTAAAATTTATGTAAAAGAAAAATTTTACACGATAAACAGAAGCGCCTGTAGGTAAATCTACAGGCGCTTCTGTTTTCAGGCTGCTTTTACAAAAACAAGCTGTAAACCATTTGTCACATTAAAGGCAGCACGGTTAATTTTGCTTGAACGGGTTCTCTGGTTTCACCAGAAGTACTTTCTCCCGTTCCACTACCACAGATCCGGGAGTGGCGCCTTTCGGTTTTCTGACGTATTTTTTTGGGGTGTACAGAACAGGGCAGAGGCTGTCGTTTTTACGTTTGGAGTAGTAGGCAGCTAGCTGAGCGGCAGCTTCTATCACAGGCATGGGGAACGTCTTCCCAGATTGGTATTTAATGACCACATGGGAGCCTGGTACGTCTTTGGCGTGGAGCCAGAGATCATCTTTGTGCGTGTGTTTCAGGGTGAGCTTGTCGTTGGACTTCGCGTTTTTGCCTACCAGAATCTTAAACCCCATGGTTTCAAAGGTGTGGTAAGGCAAGTCTACTTGCACCGTTGCTTGAGCGGGAGCGTGCTGTTTCAGGAAGGTACGTAATTGCTGGGCCGTTTCTATGCTCTCTAACTCCTGCAGAAGACGGGTGAGCCGTTCAACCTCTTCCTCCTTGCGGGCGGCCCTTTCTTCTAGGAGACGCAACTCAATCTTCTGGTTTTTGGCTTTTCGGTAAAGACGTTCAGCGGTTTTCTGGGGAGTTTCAGTGGCGTGCAGTTTTATGAGGCGGGTAGTGTCTGCGTAAAAGTCGTATAACTCTATTTCTTTACTGCTCGCCGGAATGTTGGTGAGGTTGGCCATGATCACATCGGCGGTTTGGGCATAGGGAGTGCCGTGGTGCCATTGTTCCAACTGCTCCTGTATCTGCCACCATATTTTCTGCGCGCCGTCTAATTGCCGGCTTAATTGCTTATGCGTGGCGGCATAGTTCTTCTGGAAGTATTCCTGAGACCGATACTGAGGCACGAACGCATTCAGCGCTGCAATGGGATCAGTGAAGGTTTCCTGTATGTCGCCGAGGGGCAGGAGAGAGAGACGGAACAGCTTGTGAAGCGTGGTGAGGTAGTAACCGGAGGGGTTCTCCAGAAGATGAAGCATCTCCTGCACCAGGTTCCATTGGTCCTCGGGGCCGAGGTCTGCATAGTCTTTTTCCTGAAGGTAAAGCCAGGGAACATCGCCCAACGTGGGCAGCATTTTCTTGAGGTTCTGCGGTGCTTCCAGAAACTGCTCTTTTTCCAAATGCCAGTTCTGGTCCATTTGCCGGTAATCCAATTCCAGGTCTTTGGCCAGTTTCTTATGGAAAAGTTCCACGGCTTTGTCTTCTACGAACAGCACCACGTTAGAACGGTTTCCAAACAGCTTGAACAGCAACACGCAGTCATTCGTGAACTTGATGTAGAAGCTCCGTTCCTGCTGGTGTTCCCGTACTTCCAACACTTCCTGGCCCACTAAAGCCGGAAAAAGATCTACTGAATTTTGCCTGGCTCGGTTAAAAGAGGCCGGAAACTGAAGGCTGGAGAAAGTAGAGGTTTGGATGGCTTTGATGTAGAATTCCTGCTCGCCCTGAAAGAAAGCCAGCATTAACTCATCTTTCTCCTGGCTGAAAGCGGCTTGTAAGGTAAAGCCACGCAGATCAGTGTCTAGTTTCTGGGCTAGTTTCCGTAAAAAGAAGTAATTCTGGTGCACAGGTTATAAGGTAAGGACAAGTCCGTCATACGCCAGTTTCACGTAGGGGGGCAATTCTTTTTCCACCACTCGGTGCAAACCCAGCAAATGGCTGATGTGGGTGAGGTAGGCTTGCTCGGGGGCCACTTCCTCCAACACGGCCAATGCCTCTGAAAGGGAGAAATGCGAAATGTGCGGCTCTTTGCGCAGGGCATTCAGAACCACCACCTTAGAGCCCTTTATTTTTTCTTTCTCAGTATCTGAGATGAAGTTGGCATCTGTGATGTACGTGAAATCCCCTATTCTGAACCCGAACACCGGCAACTTGTGATGCAGCACGTTAATGGGCGTAATGGTGATGCCCTGTACCTCAAAAGGCGCATTCTGAATAGGATTCAGCTCCACGCGGGGTACCCCCGGATACGTGTGGTTGGTGAAGATATAGCTGAATTCCTGCTGTAACTGGTTCAGTACCCGTTGGTCGGCGTAGAGCGGCATGTCTATGTGCTGCATGAAGTTGAACGCCCTGATGTCATCTAAACCGGCGGTATGGTCTTTGTGCTCATGCGTGAAGAGCACGGCATCTACCCGTTTCACCCGTTCGCGCAGCATCTGCTGCCGGAAGTCTGGGCCTGCGTCAACAATCAAAGATTTTCCCTCTACTTCCACCAGAATGGAGACCCGCAACCGCTTGTCGCGGTAATCTAAGGAGCGGCAAACCTCGCATTCGCACCCAATGACGGGTACGCCCTGCGAAGTGCCGGTTCCTAAGAAAGTTATTTTCACGCAGCGGTTATGGTTTGGTGTTTGATGGCCAGGTACAGTTCCTGACTTTCGGGACGTAGGTTCTCCGGGCTCAGGTCTACGGCCCGGAGAATCTCTACAAGGCAATTGATTTTCCCTTCTAAAGGGAAGTACTTGTTTACTACGGCTACCTTGGTGTCTTTCAGAATACAGAAACCAGATTTGAAAGTACCTTTTTCATAACGCAGCATGTACTCAGACTCCGCAAAAATATCTTCTAACCGGTTTAGAAAGGGCCGGGTATACTTTAGCTGCATAGGTAATAGGAAAGTAGAGGTATACTAATGCACGTATTCTTTAACGGTTTGCACCAGCATATCAAAATCTAAGGGTTTAGGCAAGTACGCGTTGATACCTGCTTCTTTAAATTGTTCTAATGTGTAGTTGTTCGCATTACCCGTTACCGCGATAATTGGAATTTGCGAAATCTGTGGATCTTGGTTGGCCCGAATTTCCTTCGTGCATTCCATCCCGTTTTTCACAGGAATGTTCAAATCCATCAGAATAGCGTCTATTTTCTGGTCCTGTACCTTCTTTAGAACTTCTCCGCCGTTTTTGGCAGACACTACAGTGTAGTTTTGCAGTTCCAGGATTTTCTTGGTAAGGTTCAAAATAACAGAGCTATCCTCTGCAATCAAAATGGTTTTCGACTCGGCCATGGTTAGTTCGATAAGATTTTATTTCTGTAATTATCCCTAAAAATAGTAAAACTTGATTCTAAATCAGAAAATGTATTATTAATGTTTGTTAATTTACCATTAATAATATCATGTTCCATCTCTTTTGCCAACGTAGAGACCCCATCAAGGCCCAACGTTGACGCTGTACCCTTAATTTGATGCAGTGTACCTAAAATTTCTCTATAATGTTGTGCCACTACTTCTTTTTTGGCTTCCTCCAGCAGTTCTGAGGTTTCTTCCTCAAATTCAACATATAACTGCAGGGCAAATTCATCGCCCCCCAAGCTTTTAAGTTGGTCTACAATGCCCATATTCAAAGCCAGTTCCAGTTCGGTCTTGGGCTGTGTTTCAACGGGTACCGCCGGTTTCTCCTTTACTGTTGCTTCCGGTTTTACGCCGTGCCCGTACCATTTGAGAATACGGTCATTCAAGTCAGAAGCCTTTACTGGTTTAGAGATGTAGTCGTCCAGTCCTTCATTGATGAACTTTTCAGCATCATCTTTCATGGAGTAGGCCGTCATGGCAATAATAGGCGGACAATCAGAGCCCATCATCTTCTTAAGCTCATGGGTAGCCGTTACTCCGTCCATTTCAGGCATCTGGATGTCCATGAAAATAAGATCATAGCGTTTCTGGGCAGCTTTCTCAATGGCTTCATACCCGTTAGAGGCTACATCTGCGTGACAACCCATACGCTCTAAAAGCTTTAGGGCCACTTTCTGGTTAATCTGGTTGTCATCTACCAGCAACAGAATTGGCTCTGGGTCAAAAATGGAGATTTCCTCCATTTCTTTAGATAACTGAAGCTGTTCATGAATCTCCTTCACGTTTTCGGCTTCCTGGCAAAGAATGGTAAACCAGAAAGTACTTCCCTGTCCCGGCTCAGATTCAACGCCAATCTCGCCGCCCAGCAACTCCGTTAGTTGTTTGGAGATAGCAAGCCCAAGCCCGGTACCGCCAAACGTTTTGGAGGAAGAATTGTCTAATTGAGTGAAATTAGTGAAAAGTAATTGGATATCTTCCTCATTGATGCCAATTCCAGAATCTTTGATCCGGAACATGAGTCTATGCTCTTTTCCTTGGCCATTCACCCTGCTCACTTCTACCTTCACGGTGCCTTCATTGGTGAACTTGATGGCGTTTGAGGTCAAGTTTGATAAAACCTGCAATAAACGGGTTTCATCTGTGACAATGTACTTGGGAGTATCTTCTGAAATGGTATACGTGAACGTGAGGTCTTTTTGGGCAGCCCGGTTGGCGAACAAAGAATGTATTTTCTCCAGGGAGTAATACAGATCTATACCCGTCAAGTTCAGTTGCAGTTTACCAGCCTGTATTTTGGAAAGGTCCAGAATGTCATTCAAGATATCCAGCAAGGCATCTGAAGATTTCCGGAGGGTGTCTATATAATCCAACTGCTCGTCATCGGCGGCGGTGTGGTGCAACATATCAATCATGCCGATGATGCCATTCATAGGGGTTCTCAGTTCATGGCTCATGTTGGCCAGGAATTGGTTTTTCACCTGAAGGGAATTCTCCGCTACTTCTTTTGCCCTGATCAGTTCCCGCTGCGTGTCTTTCAGTTCCGTGATGTCTCGGCAGACGCCTTCAATGGCTACGGGCACCTGGTTTTCATCTAAGATCAGGCGTGAGTTGATGAGTACCTCAATTTCCTGTTTCTCATGGGTCAGGAGCGAGGTCTCAAAGTTGCGCACGTTCTTCTGCGCAAAGAGCATCCTGAGCAATTCTTCCCGGTCTTCTGGGCGGGCATAAAGCGCATTGGCTTTCATGCCCATGACTTCACCGGGCGTATAGCCCAGCACTTCCTGGATAGAAGGGCTGATCAACTGGAAGTCGCCTTCCATGTTGGTTTTGTAGTACAGGTCCTGGAAAGACTCAAAGATCTGCCGGAATTTCTCTTCGTTTACCGCCAGTGAGATCTGTGATAGTTTCTTTTCCGTAATGTCCAGCGCAATCGCCGACACATCTTCAAAACTGCCGTCTTCCAGGTAGATAGGGTTCAGTAATACTTCCCGCCACACGCTGGTGCCGTTGGGGTGGTGCATTTCTATCTCAAACTGCTGGGCCTCACCGGCAAAGGCAGATTCATACATTTCCTTGATCAACCGGAAATCTTCTCTGGACACAAAGGAGCCCACCATCTGGCTTAATTTCAAACCAATGGTGGCTAAACTTCCGGTCCAGGCATGGATTTCACTATAGAAGTTCTGGTTGAAAGAGGTAAGCTGGTACTGGCGGTTAATGGACCACATCAAATGGTTTCCGCTTTCAAAGATGGCTTTGAGGCGAGCATTCTGGATGTTGATCTGCTCTTCGTTTCTTTTCCGCTCAATGGCCAGGGCCACTTGGTTGGAGATAAAGTGCAGAATCTCGATATCGGTCTGTACGTACGCCTCGGGGTTTTTGTAGTCGCGCACGGCAATCACCCCAATAATGCGCTCGCCAATGGAAAGCGGAGAGGAGAGCATCACCTCAGGGATAATGCCGTTTACTTCTACTTTGCCGCTCTCCAGAAGTTCCATGAAATCTGCCTTGGTGGCATAGAGCGGCTTACCGGTTTTGATGATGTACTCGGTCATGCCCATGGAGAAAGGCCTGGGATCGGGCACGTTAGAATTCTGGTCTACGTAATACACGAAATTGATCAGGTCTTTCTCCTCATCAAACAGCGCAATGTAGAAGTTGTGCGTCTCTATGATCTTGCTGAGTTCCCGGTGAATGGCACTGTAGAGTGACGGTAAATCTTTGGAACTGATGGCCAGGTTGGCAATACTGTAATATACCTTTTGCAGACGCTCGGCCTTAATCCTATCCGTAATGTCGTGAAGAATGGCGCGGGTAGCAATGGGCTTTCCGTCCTGCCAGCTACAGTTAATACTGCCAATCAAGTGAATCGGCTTGCCGCTTTTGGTAAGGAACACCGTTTCAATCTTGTTCACGTCATCGCCTTTGTACAGGTTGCGTAGCTGGTAAATCAGCTTGGCTTTGTAGTACGGGTGCACAATGTCATTAAGGGTAAGGTTCTCAATGTCAAAGTCATTGTAGCCCAGTTTCTCTTTCCAGGCGCGGTTTACGAAAATGAATTTGTTGTCTGTAGAGATGTTCTGGATTAAGTCATGGGCGTTGTCAAACAAGTCCTGCAGACGGATTTTGTTGTCTTTGAGGGCTTCCATGGCAATCCGCTTGTCGGTCATGTCTTTGCCCACGGCGGTAATGCCCACTACGTTGCCTTCCACGTCCATCTCAAACATGATGTTCCAGCGCAGGATTTTCACTGACTGTGACTTGGTGACCAAATCCCACTCATAGTAGCTGCGGAGCGACTGGTTCTGCAACGCCTTCCTGACTTCCTGCACCCGGATGCTTCTTTCCTGCTCCGGGACAAAAAGGTTGTAGTAGTTCTGGCCCACCACCTCTTCGCGTTTATACCCTGTGTACTGTAGAAAATAGTCATTCACATACACCACCCGCAGGTCCAGGTCCATGCTCACGTACGCCAGGTTCACCTGGCTCAGGAAGGAGCGGAACTGGTGCATAGATTCCCGCAGCACTTCCTGGCGGCGCATAAGCGCCTGGGCTTCTTTGCGGGAAGTAATATCGCGCACAATGCATTGCACAAAGCTGACGCCTTCCAGCAAGATGGCACTGATACTGATTTCCGCGTCCAGAATGCTTCCGTCAGATTTCTCTAAGCGCCACTCCAGGTTACGCGGCTGGCCGTCCTGCAAGGTGCTTTCTATGATCTGCAGTGATTTCTCTATGGAAGAGGAATTGTCTGCCTGGAAAGAAGGAGAAAAATCTGCCAGTCGTTTGCCGATAATGTCCTGCTTGTCACAGTCCAGCAAGACCGTAGCCTGGAAGTTACAGTCTGCAATCTGGGTTTGGTTCAGCAGAAAAATAGAGTCATTGGAAGACTCAAACAACGTCTTGTATTTGCCCTCTGAGTAATGCAACTCCTGCCGAAGCTCAAATCTGGAGAGGTAGGAACTAACCTCAAAACCCAGGTGGTTGATGAACTCCGTAAGGCTTGGCGTCATGTTCAGGGCATCATCTATCAGCAGAATGATGGTTGCCAGGTACTGTTTGTCTGTACTGATGGGCATGGCCAACACCTCGCGTCTGTTGAAAAGATGCTGGAAGTTTTTGGAGATGCTGAGCAGCGACCGGTTCTTGCTTTTGTTTTCTAGCTGCGCCAGAAACTCTGGATTGAGCGCCAGCACGCTTTTATCTTTCAGGATGTAGGATTGCTCGCCCTTGTTGAACACCAACTGCACCAAACGGGTAGAAGGTTGGTACACAAATACGCCGCCGCCACAGATAGCCGGTAAAGTGGTTAACTCATTGAGCACCACAGAAAGGATATCATCTGCTGTTTTCAGGTTATGGAAAAGCGGCAGAAGCCGGGCCATGAACTCCTGTTCTTCCTGGCGCAGGCGGCTAGTTTCTGCTGGATCACGGGAATCTTGAAGGGGCTTGGCATTGCCTAGAATCACCTCTTGCCCAAAGTACTTCCCGCATCTGAACGAAAGCAGGAGCGGGAACAAGGTGCCGTCATTGCTCTCAAACCACCAGTCAAAGCGTTGGGTTTGGCCTTCGCAGGCCAACAGGATTTTCTTCTTGAATGCGATCCTTTCAGACGGATTTAAGTCAAACGCCTCAAAAACGCTTTTGCCAATCAGCTCCTGCTTCTCCAGCTGGATAATGGCTGCTGTCTCTTTGTTGATGTCAATGAAAATACCCTTCTTGTCCAGGATAAACAGAGGCTCATTGCTTTCTTCAAAAATAGAGCGGTAACTAGACTCAGATGCGAACATGTCACCGGCTGGCATTACCTCGGCCGTGGCCGCTCTTACCGCAATATACAAGAGCTCATGGCCATCTTGCTGCACCAGGCTGGACTTAAAGTAAAGCAGGTGGGTGTCCAGGATTTTTTCTTTAGGCTGCATGAAGCCGCTGATATTCTTGCGCGTACGGAGCAACCGTACGTTTCTGTCAAACTCCTGGCTTTGTTTCTTGTCCAGCAGTTCTTTTATGTTCATTCCTTCTGGAAAATCATTTCCTTTGAAGAACGTCTCTTTGGTTTGCTTGTTCACGCCCAGAAGAAAGCCCGTAGGAGTGCATACAAACATGTACTTTCGGCTACCGCTCACATGCTCCGCAAAATCAATTAAATGCGCGGCTGCTGCTTTCTGGGCTGTCCTGTTTACCGGTGGGTTATGTAGTGTCATTACCGTCTGTATGCTATTCTTTTGGGAACTCCGTTTCCTGTAAGCGGGGGTACTTAGGAAAAGACCTGTTTTAGCAAAAATAAACTAAAAATTGGATATTTACACTTTCTGCTTCGGCAACATTGTTTATGACTAAATATGGTTAAATCTATTGTCTTCACGGTTACAACAGATCTTACCCATGATCAGCGCATGTTGCGGATTGCCACTACGTTAGCTACGGCAGGTTATGCAGTTTGGTTGGTAGGGCGCTTACTGTCACAGTCTACCAGCTTACCCCAGGTACCGTTCCGTTACCACCGAATCCGGTGCCGTTTCCTGAAAGGACCGCTTTTCTACCTGGAGTATAACCTGCGCCTGGCAGTCTGGTTTCTTTTTCACCGCTTTGACCTGTACGGCGTGGTAGACGCAGATACTGCCCTGGCGGGAATCCTGACGACTGCCTGGCGCAGAAAGCCGCTGGTGTATGATGCCCATGAATTATTTCCGGAAATGCCCGAGGTAGTTTCTAGGCCTATGGTTAGAAAAATTTGGACATTTCTGGAGCGGAAAGCATTTGAGCGAGCCACTTTGGCCTATACCGTAAGCGCCTCTCTGGTGACCTACTTTCAGGCGAAGTACAAAAGAGAAGTGCACTTAGTAAGGAACATGCCTGTGCCGCAACCTGTTTTCGCCTTGCCCCAAACGCCGCCTTATTTCATCTACCAGGGTGCTTTAAATGTAGGCCGAGGGTTGGAGAATACCATCAAAGCCATGCAGCAAGTACCCGCTCAATTAATTATTTGCGGAGATGGCCCACTCAGGCAACAGCTTCAGGAACTTACCCGTCAGTTAGGTTTACAAGAAAAAGTCATTTTCAAAGGCAATGTAGCGCCTGCCGCGCTGGCCCAAATGACGGCCGCGGCCTGGGCTGGGATCATGTTGCTGGAAAACCAAGGACTCAGTTATTATTACTCACTAGCGAACAAGTTCTTTGATTACGTGCAGGCCGGTATTCCGCAGGTGTGCGTTCCTTTTCCTGAGTACGAACAACTGAATGCGCAGCATGAGGTGGCGCTACTGGCCAGTACAGAAGTAGAGGAAGTTCAGGCGGCGCTGTTAACTTTGCTGCACAACCAAGCGCTTTACCAGCGCTTGCAGCAAAACTGTCTGAAAGCCCGCCAAGAATGGAACTGGGAAACCGAAGGACAGAAACTCACCCAGCTTTACGCCAGATTTTCATGAAACAAGCCAAATACCTTCTTGTAGTGGTGGGCCCTACCGCCGTAGGCAAAACCGATTTCTGTGTTCAACTGGCCAAGCATTTCCATGCCCAGATTCTGTCCATGGATTCGCGGCAGTTCTTTCGGGAGTTGAGTATAGGAACGGCCAAACCCACCCAGGAAGAACAGGGAGGGGTGGTGCACCATTTCATAGATTCCCATTCTATTCTGGAGGAGTACAATGCCGGGACTTTTGAGGAAGATGCGCTGCGGGTCTTGCAAGGTTTGTTTCAGGAGCATGAGGTGGTCATCGCCACGGGCGGATCTGGGCTTTATGTGCGGGCGCTGTGTGAAGGGTTAGATGAAATGCCGGAGATTTTGCCGGGCATCAGAGAACAGTTAGCGCAGCGGCTTTCTACAGACGGACTCCCCGCGTTGGTGCAGCAGTTACGGGAGCTTGACCCAGATTATGCCCGTCAGGTAGATGTGCAGAATCCGCAGCGGGTTGTGCGGGCGTTGGAAGTGTGCCTGAGCAGCGGCCAGCCGTATTCCTCGTTCCGAAAGAAAAGCAAGGGCGCAGAGCGGGACTTCCACATCATCAAGATTGGCCTGAACCGCGACCGCCAGGAGCTGTATGACCGCATTAACCAACGCATGGATCTCATGCTGGAGCAGGGACTTCTGGAGGAGGTGAAACGCGTGTTGCCTTACCGCCAGCACCAAGCCTTGCAGACCGTAGGCTACACAGAATTGTTCGATTTTTTAGACGGCGCGTATCCGTTTGAGGAAGCCGTGCGGTTACTCAAGCGCAACAGCCGCCGGTACGCCAAACGCCAACTAACCTGGTTCACCCGTGACCCTGAAATCCGGTGGTTCCACCCCAGCCAATTGGCGCAAGTGCTGGAATACGTGCAAACTGTGATGGCCCAGACTGAACAGAACTGATTTATATTTTCAATTCACCTCAAAAGCCGAATCCGTTTAGAAGCTACTTTTCAGATAGTAGTTCCTAAACGGATTCGGACTTTCAGACAACTTATGACCTAAGATTATTTCGAATAGAAATGCGGAAGCGGATTCAGTTTGGTGTTCTGTCTCTGGTGCCAGTACGGGTAAATGGGAGGGGCCTCGCTGGCTTTGTCCAGCCTTTTCACCTGGTCCAGCGTTAAATTCCAGCCTACTGCTCCCAGGTTCTGTTTTAGCTGTTCTTCGTTTCTGGCCCCAATAATGATGCTGGAAACCGTGGGCCGTTGTAAGAGCCAGTTGAGTGCCACCTGTGCCACGGTTTTCTCGGTCTCCGCGGCAATTTCATCCATTACGTCAATGATAGAATAGAACTGCTCTTCGTTGACCACGGCTTCCGGAACGGGGCTGCCGCCCTGGGCGACGCGGCTGTCGGGGGGAAGGGGTTGGCCCCGGCGGTATTTCCCGCCTAATCTGCCCGCGGCCAGAGGTGACCAGATGATTCCGCCTACGTTTTGGTCTAACCCCAACGGCATCAGTTCCCATTCATACTCGCGGTTGGTGAGGGAGTAGTACACCTGGTGGGCTACGTAGCGGTTCCAGCCATATTTCTCAGAAACGGCCAAAGATTTCATCAGGTGCCAGCCAGAAAAGTTGGAGGCGGCAATGTAGCGCACTTTTCCGCTCTGGATCAGGTCATCTAACGTACGAAGGGTTTCCTCTACGGGCGTGTTCCCGTCAAAGCCGTGCATGTGGTAAATGTCAATATAGTCGGTGTTCAGGCGTTTGAGGCTGCCTTCTATCTGCCGCATGAGGTGGAAACGGTTAGAACCCTGGTTGTTCGGCCCTTCGCCGAACGGGAACGTCGCTTTGGTGGAAATCAGCACATCGTTCCGTCTGCCTTCCAGTGCTTTCCCCAGAATCTCTTCAGACATACCCTGCGAATAGGTATTGGCGGTGTCAAAGAAGTTCACCCCGGCTTCCAGGCAGAGGTCTACCATGCGGGTAGCCTCCTCTACCTGAGTGCTGCCCCAAGCTTTGAAAAATTCATTCCCCCCGCCAAACGTAGCGGTCCCGAAACTAAGCACCGGCACGTGTAATCCCGATGCACCAAGTAGTCTGTATTCCATTTTGTAGCCTTGTGTTTTGGAGTAAAAACGGTGTAGTAGTGTATTGGTTTTGTCTAGTTGAGGATTTGGTTCATCTCTTGGGGTCGCACCGCCGGATGAAAGTGTATTCATTTCTAAAAACCACTGTTGCAACCCAGTATCAATTACGACCTCTTGCATTTGGTGTGCAAGGCCGCCGAACATAACATGGCGTCTGCACACCGTTACCTGTCAGTTTTATTTATTTGCTTAACCCAACTTTCTTCAAATTTCTCATCTTGGGGCCTGCATCCAGATTCATTTGAAGTATACCTGAACCAAAATCTTTTATGCCTTTCTGTTGAGAATTCCTCAAACTCCCCGCTTTTTGTCTGGCTATACAGGACATATTCTTTTGCTAGGATCCCTTCAGCGCTTGGGCCATCAGTTTCAGTGGCCAAATAGTCGGGTCTTTCATCTGAGTTGAAGTCATAGAGCTCAAATTCAGAACCTGTCCTGAATCTGCCAAAGTAACTTTGTTTCTGTGACTTCAAGTCATAGATGATTTGATAACTTACACTGCAACTAGTTCCTGTGCAGGGTTCGAAGTCGAGGACGAAGCCAATCAATGATTCTTTTTCGTAGATCTTGACTTGCTGAAGGGAATTAGCGAAGTTCAAACTGTCCTTTCCAGATTTTTCGGCAGAATTGAACGTCACCTTATCACTCGTTGAGATCAAATGTCCGTCAATAGAAATCTCCACCCCACTGTTTAGCTCTTTCCAAACAATTTGGTGGTTTAAGAGCGTAAATGAATTCCGTCCATCATTATTATAAACCAAGGTAGGTGTAATGGCATAATCCCTGAGGTAGTCTTCAATCATTTTCTCATAGTAGACTTGTTTGGTAGCAACTCCAATTTTGTATGGAGTTGAAGTGCAACCCATGAGTATGACCAAACCTGAGAGCAATAAAGATTTAGATTTCATTGATTAAATGGCAGGTAACTACATGATTTAAAAAGAGAATGCGTTTTCAACCCGATTTTTAGAAATCAGGCTGAAAACGCATTAGGAAGGTTTCAGAGGTTGAAAGGCGCTTTACACGCTCAGCACTTCCACCAACTTCAGGAAGCTCTCGCTGATGGGTTTTTTCTTGGTGATGGTGTCATGGAAAGGGGTGTAGACCAGCTCGCCGTTCATGACGCCCACCATTTCGTTGGAGCGGCCGGCAATGAGGCCTTCTACGGCGGCCATTCCCATTTGGCTGCTCAACAGACGGTCGGCGGCGGTGGGGGTTCCCCCGCGTTGCACGTGACCAATGATGGTTACTTTGGCATCCATCTGCGGTAAGGCTTGCTTCACTTTGGCGGCAATCTCAGTGGCTCCGCCTTCTTCATCGCCTTCGGCCACAATGATAATGAACGAGGTTTTAGAGCGGCGCCAGCCCTGTTGCAAGGTTTCAATCACTTCGGCCATAGACGTAATGGTTTCTGGGATCATCACCATTTCGGCCCCGCCGCCAATGGCGCAAGGCAAGGCAATGTAGCCAGAATCACGGCCCATCACTTCCACAAAGAACACACGCTCATGGCTGTCGGCGGTGTCTCTGATTTTGTCAATGGCATCCAGAGCGGTGTTCACGGCGGTGTCATAGCCAATGGTGTAGTCGGTGCCGAAGAGGTCATTGTCAATAGTGCCCGGGCACCCGATGATGGGAATACCGTACTCTTCGTAGAAGGTTTTGGCACCGGTGAAGGTGCCGTTTCCGCCTATGGCGACAATTCCTTCAATCCCGAACTTAGAGATCTGGTCAAAGGCTTTTTTGCGGCCTTCGGGAGTGTGGAACTCCATGCAGCGGGCCGACTTGAGAATAGTGCCGCCTTTTTGAATAATATTGCTCACAGAATGGGAAAACAGCCGGTAGATCTCCCCCTGAATCATTCCATTAAAACCTCGGCCTATGCCGTATACTTCTAATTTATGGTAAACTGCTGTACGGACAACCGCCCGGATACAAGCATTCATGCCCGGGGCATCACCCCCTGACGTAAAAACAGCTATTTTCTTCATCTTAACATCTAAAACGAGGTGCAAAGTAAGGCATTACCACAGAAAACTCAAGCTTTTTCCGTTACCCATGTGTTAAGGCCGGGGAATCTACCCGCTTTGCTGACAA
Source organism: Rufibacter sp. JT3400010 (assembly GCF_054956755.1). Lineage (NCBI taxonomy): Bacteria > Pseudomonadati > Bacteroidota > Cytophagia > Cytophagales > Hymenobacteraceae > Rufibacter > Rufibacter sp. JT3400010. The sequence goes on from NZ_JBUDXA010000020.1 coordinate 80,907, forward strand.
ATAAATTTTCATGTTTTCGCTATGGAACAGGCTTTTAGAGACTTGTTCATAAAAATATGGATACTTTTCTGGCCAAGACACAGCAAATCTTTCAAATTTCCGTAAATTATACGGAGTAAATGGATTTGTGCAAATTTTGCACAAAAGCCGTTCCGCTCACCTAAAAAATCATTCACCCTTCTTACAAACACTCTATGTTTTCAATTTTTGAAAGTGAAGAAACAAAACGGCTTAAAAGCCATATTGTTAATCTGGGAGCATTGGCTAAAATTGATGGGCACATAGATTCAGCGGAGATGGAACACATCATTGCTATTGGAGAACGCAAAGGAATGCGGGCGCAGGATGTGCGCGCCTTGCTGGCCAATGCCACTAACGTGAAACCGGCCCTGCCCAACAATGACATGGACCGTTTTGACCAGGTCTACGACTTAGTGGAGATGATGTTAGCTGATGGCATTGTAGATGACAGTGAAATGGAGTTCTGTATTGACCTGGCCACCAAAATGGGTTTCCGGAAGGCCGTGGTAGGCGTGTTGGTCAAGAAAATAACCACCGGCGTGAAAGATGGGCTCACCCGCGAGGAAATCAAAGAAGAAGCCATCCATTTTCTGGAGCTCCAGTAAGCAACTACCTTTCAATCTCCTGATTCATATTTTCTGAATTTCCCATTCTCCCAAACGTACGTGGCCGTATTCTTCTCTGCCCCCACAGAAATACCGTCCTGCGGAAGATTCACCTCTTTACGGGTGGCCCCCTCATACACTTTCTCTGCTTTTCTAGCCAGTTTCAGGTAGCGGGTGCTTCCTTTTTTCTCCTCCACGTCTTCCAACGGGTGCCGTTCCAGCAGATGTTCCTGAAAATCATCTGGGCTGCTCTTCAGAAAAACGTAGATGAACGCTGAATCCCGCTCCATGAGCTGAATGGCGTAATCCATTTTCTTGTCGCCGTTGAAATCTGCCTGTATAAAGTAGGGGCCCTGCTCTTCTTTGGGTACACGCGCAGCGTCTTGCGTGGTGAGGGTGGGTAATTGCCAAAGACCGTGCGTGCGGTCCAGGTGTACTTCTAACTCGGCGGGAAGCTGTTGTTTTACATCCAGAGGAAAGGTAGTGGTGGCGGTTCCGTCAATGCGGGTATTGGAAACGGAGTCTACCACTTGTTCGTTTTTGGCAGCTACTTTGGCAACAGGTGCATCGGTTATGTTTTCCTGAGCTTTTTCTGGGGAACACCCCAGCAGCAGGACAAATGAAAAAAGAAGGGCTCGGTTCATACTAGAAAAGACGTTGTTTTCTCTGTACGAACGAAAGAAGGGGAAGTCTACTTTGAAGAAAGCGTTTTCGGCCTGATTTCTATAAACCAGGCCGAAAATACCTTATAATGGCCAGAAGATAGGAACCAATACCAGGATAATAGCCACCAGCAAGATGGTCAAACCTGAGCCAATTTTCAGGAAGTCTTTAAACGAGTACTTACCCGGACCATAGACCAGAATACACGACGGCTCAAAAGGCGTGACCAAGGATACCGAGGCAGACAGCATAATGGCAATAGCGAAAGACCTGGGGTTGGCGTCTAGCTGAACGGCCGTCTGCAAAGCTACAGGCAATACCACCAACGCCGCTGCTGCATTAGACATTGGTTGGGTTAAGAATACGGTTAAGACGGCAAAGCCTGCTAAGATGACGATAGTACCGAAGGGCTTCAATAAGCCCACAATGGCATCGGCCATGAATTTGTCGGCCCCGGTGTTTTCCATGGCTAGCCCGAAAGCAGTCATACCTCCAATCAAGATTAGTAAGCGCCAATCAATAACTTGGTAGGCCCTGTCTGTAGTAATGCACTTAAATAAGACGCTCAGCAAAGCTGCCCCCAGAAAACAGATAGACAGGGGCAGAATATTGAAACTACCTAAGATAATAGCGAGAATAAAGAAAGAGAGGGTGAGAATGCCTTTGCGTTTCTTGAACATGATAGGCTTAAACTCATCCAAAACGGCCAAATGTTGGTTTGATTTGATGTATTCTAAGCGTTCGGCAGGGCCTTGCACCAAAAGCATATCGCCTAGCTGCAGCTGTACATCGCCAATCTTGGTCCTGATGGTTTCCCCCTGCCTTGAAACGGCCAACACAATCAGACCAAATCTCCGTTGGAATTCTACTTGTTTGATGGTGTTTTTGAGGAGGTCAGATTTGCCCGTAATCAAAATCTCCGCCAGCCTGATATCTCCTCCTACTAAGTCCTCCTCTACAATCACATCGGCCAGAATCTGGATTCCCTTTGTCTCCTTTACCTTGATCAGGTCACCCATTTCCCCTTCCACCAAGAGCACGTCACTGGGCCTGATGCGGGTACGGTAATCTGGAAGAAAATTTTCCTTGTTCCGGATGATGTTCAGTATCCTGAAACCCATTTTGGAAAGGTCTGAGGTGAACGCCACCTGTCCAATCAAGGGGGAGTCTTCCTGCACAATGATTTCGCTCAGGTACGTTTTGATGTTGTATCTGGTAGTGAGGCCTTGCGTGGTGGTGTTCGGCAACATGCGCTTGCCAATGGTCATCATATACGCGATGCCCACCACAAAGATGATCATGCCAATGCCCGTGAATTCAAAAAAACCGAAGGGTTCATAGCCGGCCTTGCTCATGTAGCCGCTCACCGCCACGTTGGTAGAGGTGCCAATGAGGGTACAAGTGCCACCTAAAATGGAAGCGTAGGCCAGGGGCATCAGGAATTTAGAGCTGCTGGTGCGCATTTTCTTGGCTACCCCCACAATGGGCGTCACGAAGAGCGCGGTCACAGTGGTGTTGTTCATGAACGCCGAGACCAACCCGGGGAAGAACATGATAGAAAACAGAAGCGCATTGGGCCTATGCCCAGCATGGCGCATGAGCCAGTTCACCAGGAAATCCAGGATACCCGTGTCTTCCAGCGCCGTACCAATCACGAAAATAGAAGCCAGAATAATGATGAAATCACTGCTAAAGCCCGCGAAAGCCTCTTCTGGGGTAATGATTTTGAAGCTGGTTAAAATAATCAGCAGAATAATGGTGACTATATCTACGGAAAGCTTTTCTGAGGCGAAAAGAGCGACAGCAGCCAAAAGTAAAAACAGAACTAAGGCTATTTCCATGAGGGCAGCGCGAGGTTAAACGTAGGAGTCGTAAAATCTAAATAGAGGTATGGCAAAGCAGCGAATTAAGCAGGTTTGAATTCGTGTCTTGTACTGCAACAGGATATAAAAGGTTCAAGATTACAATATAGATATTTTGCGTTTCTTTTTAGGGAAACTGCTACGAACGTACTTCCTCAGCAATGGCCGCCAGAATGATGTCACAGGCCTCGTCAATCTCAGGGAACGTGATGGTAAGGGGAGGAGCAATGCGCATGGATTTGTCGCAGAACAGAAACCAGTCAGTGAGGGCTCCTTGCAGGATGGCATTGTCAATGATGGGCTTCAAAATGTCAAAAGAGTCAAATTCCACCGCCATCATCAAGCCCAGATTCCTGATTTCCTTGATGGCTGGGTGTACCAGTCTTTCTTTGAACCGGGCCGCTTTGGCGGTAACCTGGGTCAGCAAACCCTCTTCCTGAATCACCTGCAACGTGGCTAACGAGGCCGCGCAGGAGACCGGGTGTCCGCCAAAAGTGGTGATGTGGCCCAGCATGGGATCATTCTTGAGTGAGTGCATGATTTCCTGCCGGGAAATGAACGCCCCAATGGGCATACCGCCGCCCATGCCTTTGGCGCAGGTAAGAATGTCTGGTACCACGCCAAACTGCTCAAACGCCCAGAAGGTACCCGTACGGCCACACCCACTTTGAATTTCGTCCAGAATGAGCAGCGCGCCTACATCTCTGCAACGGTTCTGCAAAGCCTGTAGGTACTCTACGGATGGCACACGTACTCCCGCTTCGCCCTGTACCGTTTCCAGAATAACCGCCGCCGTACGGGACGTGATTTGCGCCAAATCTTCCAGTTGGTTGTGCCGAATATGGCGTACATCTGGTAAAAGGGGCCGGAAAGCCCGCTTGAAACTCTCAGAGCCGTTCAACGAAAGGGAACCCTGGGTAGAGCCGTGGTACGCGTTGTTAAAAGCGACCAACTCCGTACGGCCCGTGAACCGCTTGGCCAGTTTGCACGCTCCCTCTACCGCCTCACTTCCCGAGGAAACGAAATACACATTATCTAAACCGGCCGGAAGGGTTTGGGCCAGCGCATGCGCCAGTTGAGCCGGAGGGGCTTGTACAATTTCTCCGTACACCATCAGGTGCAGGTATTTGTCTAGCTGTTCCCGAATGGCCTGTAGTACCCGTGGGTGACGGTGCCCCACGTTGCTCACCCCAATCCCCGATATCAAGTCTAGATACCGTTCGCCCTGCGGACCGTACATGTACACGCCCTCGGCTCTTTCCACTTCTAAAAGCAAGGGGAAATCGGTGGTTTGGGCTTGGTGCTGCAAAAAAAGCTGACGGGGAGAGAGCATAGTGGTAGTAGTTTTTCTGCCGCAAAGATACGAAGAAGGATTTTAGCCCATCATTGTACTTGCCGCCTGCCAGTGATTGTTTTCTACCATTAGATGATGTTTCTCATTTGTTTTCGGGAAATCAGGCTTAAAGCCGAATCTTAATGTTATTTTGTGTATGCTGAGTCAGCAAGTGGATTTTGAGGCTTTCGCCTCACGGGAGTTGCAAACTTCCAGAAACCATGGTCCAAGTTGAAAACTTGAACCATGGTTTCTGCTTGAATTACGGTCTCTTGAGAACTCATTGCTCCTATGGCGCGGAAGTAACTTCCGCGCCATAGAGATATTCGCGACATAGGAGCAAGTCATAGGAGCAATAAGTAATGCGAAAATAATTCCCTGCCTTAGAGGGATAGGGGTGAGTTTACTTTCCAGAACAACGCATAACGAGCATCCCAGAAATGGCTAGTTTAGGAGCCTTTTCCCGGAAAACAGCCGACAAACAAAAAGGGAGACTCGCGCCTCCCTCTTTACACTAAAACCAATTCTTTAATTTTTGGCGGTTTGCAGCCGTTCCAGCAGCAGTTTGGTGAATTCCCGCTCGGCCCGGTAAAAGAGCGCCAGTTGGCGGGGGCTGATGATGCGCAGGTATTTTTCCATGTACTCTTTTTCAAGGTTGAGCTCCCGTTGCCGGATGTTGAGGCGGTTCTCCAGGCCCGCCTGAATCTGCTCATCGGTGAGGGTGCTTAACTTGTCTTCCCTGAATTGGCGGCTTTTCTGGCGCAGTTCATTCCGGCGGTTGTCGTGTTCCTGGTAAACGGGCCAGAAACGCTGCGCCTGCTCGCCGGTCAGATTCACTTTATCGGTAATGAACGCAATCTTTGCCGTTTCAATCTTTTCAATGCGGGCTTTGCGTTCTTCGGGTGTTTCTTTCTGGCCTTGGGCAAATGCAACGGAGCCCGTGAGCAGCAGAAACAGTACTAGTAACTTCGTAAACTTCATTCTTCTTGTATTAACGGTACTCAAACTCCTCTTCCAACAGCTCTTTGGTTTGCTCATCACTTAGGTCTGTGCCAATATCTGCCTTGCGCACGTCCAGGAACTCCAGCGAATGATGGGGCACCACGGCGGGAACTTCGGCCAAATCGGCGGTTTCCAGGTCTACATGGGTCACCAGGTACTGGTAAATATCCTTCTGAGACACCTGAGACATCAACGCATCTGAAGAGGAGGGGGTGTCACTGAAGTACTGGGTTGCCAGAAAAGACAGCGCAAACACCACCCCCAGCGAAGCACCGGCAACGGCCGTTCTAAACTGCCAGAACCAGGAAACCGGAGAGACCGAGCGCGGTTTGGCATACGCCGTACGCTGCATGATGCGCGTAGGCAAGGCCTCAAAATAATGCTCCGGAACTTTAAAGCCCGGGTCTTTGGGTAATTCTGCCATATCTAGCTCCTTTTTCCTTTCCATCTGATTCTTAGATACTATTTGCCTCCAGAGGTTTAATCTTTTTTCAAATATTCTTCAATTTTTTTTACCGCAATGTGGTAGGAGGCTTTTAGGGCCCCCACCGAAGTGCCCAGAATCTCAGAGATTTCTTCGTACTTCATGTCATCAAAGTATTTCATGTTGAAGACCAGCCGTTGCTTGTCAGGCAGACGCAGAAGCGCCTTCTGGAGTTTCAGTTGCACCTCGTCACCGGAGAGCGAGTCTGTAGAATCCAGCTTTTCAGAGAGCTCGGCGGCTACGTCATGGATGGGCAGGAAAAAGCGTTTCTTTTTGGCACTCAGGAAGTTGAGGCATTCGTTGGTGGCAATGCGGTAGATCCAGGTGTAGAGTTGAGAATCTTTCCGGAAATTTTCCAGATGCGTCCAGACTTTCACGAAAACCTCCTGGGTCAGGTCATCGGCGTCATCATGGTCAATGACCATTTTACGTACGTGCCAATAGACTTTCTGCTGATACTTGCGCACCAGTTGGTTAAAAGCCAGGTTACGGGAATCTGGGTTCTGAAACTTCTCTAAAATGTCTTTGTCTTCCAAGGGAAGGGCGTGGTTCGTTGTTAGGTACTAGTGGTGCGTGTAGAGGTCTATTCAGATTCTAGAAGAAATAATTTGTAAGATATGAAAAATGCTTCTGTTTGAGGGCCGTTTTCTGAAAAACAGCCCTCAAACAGAAGCAGATGGATACCTGATTTTACACAAACCTGCTGATGGTTCCCTGCAAGTCTGGAAACTCGCTTCATCCCAAGTCACGAGACTTCAGTCTCGCGCCAGTTGGTTTTTTAAACCTGTGAGGTCTCCAAGACCTCACAGGTTTAAAAAACCTTTTGGAAAAACAGACTTAAAACAGAAGTTCTAACAACGAACAACTAATCACTGACAACTAAAAACTGACAACTACTTACGGGCCAGTACACGCTGCACGGCGGCAACAATGCTTTGCTCATTCAGGCCGTACTTCTCCATTAATTGCTCAGGGGTACCGCTTTCGCCAAAAGAATCATCTACGCCAACTAATTCCTGCGGTAGCGGCATGTTCTGGGCCAGTAAGCGTGACACAGATTCGCCTAAGCCACCGTTGAACTGGTGTTCCTCTGCCGTAACCACGCAGCGGGTTTTGCTCACCGAGGTTAAAATCGCTTCCGTATCTAAGGGCTTAATGGTGTGAATATTGATAATCTCGGCGTCTATGCCTTGTTCTTCCAGCAGTTTGCCCGCCAGAATCGCTTTCCAAACCAAGTGGCCGGTGGCAATAATGGTCACGTCTTTGCCCTCATTCAGCATGACGGCCTTGCCGATTTCAAATTTCTGATCAGCGGGGGTGAAGTTAGGCACCACTGGGCGGCCGAAACGCAGGTACACCGGACCATCATAATCGGCAATGGCGATGGTGGCGGCTTTGGTCTGGTTGAAGTCACATGGGTTGATGACGGTCATGTTGGGCAGCATTTTCATCATGCCAATGTCTTCCAGAATCTGGTGCGTGGCCCCGTCTTCGCCCAATGTCAAACCGGCGTGCGAAGCACAAATCTTTACGTTTTTATGGGAATACGCCACACTCTGCCGTATCTGGTCATACACCCGGCCGGTAGAGAAGTTAGCGAAGGTGCCTGTAAACGGGATCTTACCGCCAATGGTCATTCCAGCCGCCAAACCAATCATGTTGGCCTCGGCAATACCTACCTGGAAAAAGCGCTCGGGAAATTCCTTAATGAAATCGCCCATTTTCAGTGAGCCAACCAAGTCAGCACAAAGGGCTACAACATTAGGATTGGTACGGCCTAGTTCCAGCAGGCCAGCCCCGAAACCAGAGCGGGTGTCTTTTGATTCTGAGTATGGAAAGTCCTTCATCTTAGCTTAGTTGAAAAGTTTTATCGTAGTCGTTAAATTAGATTGAATACTAAAGTTCTTTACGTCCGTGAACTGGCTTCCCTTGGCAGATTTCATTCTGAAAACCAAACGGTAACGCCCCGGCTGTAAAGGTAAACTTATTTTACTGCTGCCTTCGGGCAGGTTCCAGAGCCATTCCTGGCTTCCGTCGTTCCTGAGCAGGTACAGACTGCCGTAGCCTTGCAGGTCCTGTGTAATATTAAGGGCACCCGGCGGCGGAAACGTAACCTGGGTTGCCTGCCCTTGCCTGATAGTCACCATCTGCCTGATGCGCGGCAAGGTAAGTAGTTCCACCTCATAGGTGCCGGTCAGGTACTTTTGCTGGCTGGGAAAACGCTGCGTCTGCAACAGAGCCGGACTGCCTTTCTCCCGTACCAACGCCGTCATGGAGCCGTACCCGGTAGGGGCATCTTGCCGCAGATACAGATATCCTTGCGGCGCTTTCACCCGGAACACGTTGTGCCGTCCGGGTTTAATGTCCAGATTGTTTACTTCTACGGCTGGTATGGTGTTCACCACCAGGTTATACGAGAGCAGCGCGTCAATCTCCAGCATATCGGGCTTGCCCGAGGCATCTCGGTAATGCACGAAATTGTATTCCGGTTGACCGGTCACGTTATTGAGGAACGTCAGGTTCACGTTGGTTTCCACGGGCTTTCCGGCCTCATCCGTGAGTTCCACTGAAACGGTGGTTTTCTTGAGCGCAATGCTGATCACGTTCTCCATGACCTGCTGGAATGTCTTGATGTCTGAGGCGTTGTAGTATTGCCCCATGCACCCAAACTGCTGCGCGTACCCGGGGTCATCGCCTAAGCCAATGATGAACGGCTTCAGGAACACCCGCTTTTTCTGCAAGGCCAGAGACGTGGCGCAAGGGTCACCGCCGCAACTCTCCAGCCCATCGGTGATTATGATAATCACGTTGCGGGCGTTTGGGTCCTGCGGAAAATCATTCGCTGACTGCTCCAGCGAGTACGTGATGGGCGTATTGCCTTTGGGCGTAATGAGTTGCAGCCGTTTCTTAATGTTGGCCGCATTATGGGCCGCAAACGGAACCTCTAGCTTGGTGTCTTTGCAGTTCTTCTGCGTCACCGGAGATTGGTGGCCGTACACGCGCAGCGCTATTTCCAGGTTGGCGTAAGTGTCCAGGGAATCGGCCATGCGGGCCAGCATGTTTTTGGCCACGGCCCAACGCTGGCTGGTTTCCCATTTCGCCATCATGGAGCCCGAAGCATCCAGCAGAAACAACAACCGGGTTTTCTTGGGAGCGGGAGCCTTGTTTTGCGCTGCCGCAGGCAAAAGGGTCATGCCTCCCACCAGAAGAAGGCAGAGCAGCCACAAGCACACGGAACGCATTTGCTTCATCTCCAACAGAAAAGGGCAGGCACCACGGGCACCTGCCTATGATAGATTAATAATCGTTGAGGGTTTCTTTGAGTTGTACCAGCGCCTGTTCTAACTGGGCATCATTTGGTGCCACCCCATGCCATTTGTGTGAGCCCATCATGAAGTCTACGCCGTAGCCCATTTGGGTATTCATTAAAATACAGATAGGCTGTCCCTGACCAGTCAGCGATTTAGCCTCGTCCAGCACGGGAATAAGGTTGGCGAAGTTGTTGCCGTTGTCGCAGTGCAGCACTTTCCAGCCGAAGGCCTCAAACTTGGCCCGCAGGTTGCCCAGGCTCATTACCGCATCTACCGGACCGTCAATCTGCTGCCCGTTGTAATCTACGGTCCAGATGAAGTTGTCTACTTTGTGGTGGGCAGCGTACATGGCGGCTTCCCATACCTGGCCTTCCTCCAACTCTCCGTCGCCCGTTAACACGTACACCAGTTTATCATCGCCATTCAGTTTCTTTACCTGCGCGGCACCAATAGCTACCGACGGACCCTGGCCTAAAGAACCAGACGCAATGCGGATGCCCGGCAAATGTTCCTCCGTGGCGGGGTGCCCTTGCAGGCGGGAATTCAACTTCCGGAAGGTAGCCAGCTCTTTGGGGTCAAAGTAACCAGCGCGGGCCAGCGTGCTGTACCAAACCGGCGAAATGTGCCCGTTAGACAAGAAAAACAGGTCTTCGCCAATGCCGTTCATGTCAAACTCAGGTTTGTGCGTCATCTGCCGGAAATACAAGGCTACCAGAAATTCGGTACAGCCCAGGGAGCCGCCCGGGTGCCCTGAGTTAACGGCATGCACCATGCGCACGATATCGCGACGTACCTGATAGGCCACGTTCAGCAGTTGTTCCGCGTCGTAGTTGAATGGATTCATATGGTTGATGTGAAGATTTTATGTTTGAAAACGTGAAGATGCGTCTTGGACTATGTGGGTTTAACGTCTACTTTGGGTAAAACACGCCAGAAACAGGAAAGGGTTGCTACTTTTGTTTAGTACATGCAAAGGTCTATTGAAGCAAAGATTTTGTATGTACCCTTTCATAGGTGCTTATGATTTAACTTTTCAGGGTGTTAAAGTTTAATTGATAGTTCTAATTGCCCCCCTAACCCAAGTTCAATGATTTTTTTAAGTGTTGAAATACGCACCTCTTTAAGGTTATTTTCAATTTTGGAGATATAGGATTTTGTGGTCCCAACTTTTGCAGCAAGTTCTGCTTGCGTCAAGCCTTTTTCAAGTCGGGCTTCATGAATCAAGGCTCCAATTTTGAAGTTCTCGTATCCTTCCTCTAAGTCATCCCGCTTTTTAGTTCCTACTTTTCCGTAGTGTTTATCCTTGAATTGGTCAAGCGTCATGATATTATTTTCTTCGGCTTTCATATTCTTCTTTAATTTTTAGCGCCTTTTCAATTTCCTGTTTGGGTGTTTTCTGTGTTTTCTTTTGAAAGCCATTTGCCAAAACAACTAATTGGCCTTGGTCAAAGAAGCAAAAGATTCGATATATGTCGCTTCCTTGCTGAACCCGAATCTCAAAGAGCCCTTCCGTGTTCTCAATGTGCTTGAGATATGTTTCAGGAACTCTTGGAAGATTTTCTATCAAGTCAAAAGTCCAGATAATCTTATCTTTCACTTTGTCCCGCTGTTTCAAAAAGAACTCCTCAAAATAACCCTTATAGAAAATGATGTTACGGTACTTATTAGTCACGAAGCAAAGATAGGAATGGTTGCACTAAAGTGAAACTTGCTTGATGAATGTTCAATCAGAAACAGGTATTTATACAGTATTACTTTTTAGTAATTCATAACAACTTACTTTGGTATGTAACGCTCCCCAGATTACTTCAGCAATTGCGCCGTGTGGTTCTTGGTGTCTACTTTGGTGATGATGTCTTCAATCTTGCCTTCTTCATCTATCACGAAGGTGTAGCGCATGGTGCCCATGTATTTGCGACCGTACATGCTTTTCTCCTGCCACACGCCATATTTCTCCACAATCTCGTGCTCCGTATCGGCTAAAAGTGGAAACGGCAGGTCAAACTTTTGGATGAACTTCTGGTGCGATTTCTCATTGTCTACGCTCACGCCCAGCACCACATAGCCTTGGGCCAGCAGCGCGTCATAGTTGTCGCGGAGGTTACAAGCTTGCGCGGTACAGCCGGGCGTATCATCTTTGGGGTAGAAGTAGAGTACCACTTTTTTGCCTCTGAAATCACTCATCTTCACCGGCAAACCGTTCTGGTCTTTCACCTCAAAGTCTGGGGCTGCGTCTCCTATTTGTAGCATCGTTTTGATTGTTAGTTGTTGATGGCTCAGTTGTAAGAAAGCGTTTATAAGCTGGTTTTAGGAAAGTTGCCTGAAAGCGGTTTCTGCTTGCTAAAGAGACTTAAAAGCCTCATTTATTAAAACAACAATCTATAACCAACAATCAGCAATATTAAATCTTAGTAGTATACACGGCCTCGTTACCCATGGCATCTTTCACGCGCAGGATTACCTCTCCGCTTAAAGGTACTGTTTTATCCAGTTTTTCAGAGGTGAGAGTAGAGGTTTTATGCTCCCATTTCAGGAGCAGCCACTGCCCGTTCACTTCGCAATTCCAGGACGCAATGCCCGACAGGTTATCCCAGATTCTAAAACTGAGTTGATTGGCAGACTTACTCACCAACTTGATGGTAGGCACCACGGTGTCGCTCAAAACTTTAAACTTGCCTAAATCACGGGCACTGAAGGTGATGGCGTCTCCGTTCCAGGTACCACCTAAGAATCCGGCCCCTTTGCCCCAGCCAAGCGCGTACACGGCTGCTTTGGATTTATCCAGCGGTAACTTGGTAGGCCTGATGGTCACTTTAGCGGGTTGGAAAAGGGTAGTCAATGGATTGTTGATGCTGAAAACATCCTGCGCGTCGCGGGTGGTTTGCAGGATGAGCGTGTCATAGAGTGAATTCTCCCGGAAGGTGATGTCCATGAAACGATTGGAGTACAGGTACTCGGTACCGGGCGGAACCAGGTGGTTGAACGGGAACCGAACTCTGGTGCCGGGCACTTCCGCCGAATCTGGCAATCCGCCAATCAGGTTGTAGAGGTACACCGAACCTGCTTTGGTGGTGTACGACGGAATCACGGCGTATTTGTAGTTGCCAATATACAGGTCCAGGTTGCGGGCCTGCTGGGCGGTGTCGGCTACCGTAATCTTCAGGAAACTATCCATCACCTCGTGCCCGATTTTGGGTTTTACCACCTTCGGCGCAGCCGTGGCTTTGTAGGCGCTGCTTTCTCCTTTTATATAGAAGCGCAGTTGCGACACATTCTTGTAAGAATCTGAAAGATCGGCCACCACTTCATACACTTTGCCTTCCTCTATTCTAAAGCGGCCCCGGTGGTGGTCGGTTTCATAGATGGGCAGGGTATTGCCATCGGCTACGTACAGGCGCTGGAACGCCCGGTTGTTGAGCTTCAGAACGGGAAAGTTGATGTGGGCCGAAACCTGCCGCTGCAGGTCAAACGGAACGCCGTCAATGTTGTGGCGGTAAACGGGTTCGCCGTTGATGCGCAGTTCCATGGCTTGTACGCCGTTGGTATTGGCCGCGCCGTTGTACTGGTCAATGGCCTGAATCTCCAGCCCCAGCAAACCAGCGGCGGTGAGCGTGTCTGAGATAGTAAAGACGTTGCCCTGTTTGACGGGCGTAAACTCACGGCGCGTGAATTCGCCGTTTACCCGGGCATCAAGGCTTTGCGGATTCAGGGCGAAGTTGTATACGGTAGGCGGAATCTGGTCCACAATCTCTGAGAAACCATAGCGTAGCGGATTGAGCAGGCTGTTTTTACTGTCGCGCACCTCAAAGTGCAGGTGCGGACCGCCCGAGCCACCCGTGTTCCCCGAGAACGCGATCACATCGCCTTTTTTAACGGGAAACTGCGACTCATTGAATGTGGCTTCCACGTCGAACGCTTTTTTCTGGTACTGCAAGGCCAGCATGTAGTCTGCTAGTGCCGGGGTAAAGTGGTGCAAGTGGCCGTAGGTGGTGACCAATCCGTTAAGGTGCGTTATATACACCAGATAGCCGTAGCCGTAACTGGAAACCTTCACTCTAGAAATATAACCATCGCCGGCGGCGTACACGGGCAAGCCTATCTTACCTTCGGTCTTGATGTCAATGCCGCCGTGAAAGTGGTTGGGCCGTATTTCGCCCATGCTCCCGGAAAGAAAGTTCTGGGTGCCGGGTTTAATGGGGAACGTAAACGGATTAGCGGTAAAAGGGGGTTGGGGTGCTGGCTGCTCCTGTGCCACCGCCGTCCCGCCACTGCCCAAAAGAAAAGCTACTAAAAAAAAACGTACGCTATTTAACTTCAAAATTCAAAAGGTTTTTGTCTTCTATGAACGCCTCAAGTCTGTCTCCTATTTTAACCGGACCCACGCCAGCCGGGGTGCCTGTGAAAATAAGGTCCCCTTTTTTAAGGGTGATGAACCGGGACATATACGCCAGAATTGCGCCAAAGTCATGAATCATCATGCCAGAATTTCCCTGTTGCTTCCATTCGCCGTTCAGTTTCAGGCCGAAGTTGATGTTATCAAACGCCGGAAAATTTTCTACCGGTAAAAAGTCTGAGATAGGGGCCGAGCCGTTGAAGCCTTTCGCCAAGGTCCAGGGCAGGCCTTTGGTTTTGGCTTTGGTCTGTAGATCACGGGCGGTAAAATCTATGCCAATGCCAATGCCGTCAAAATACTTGGCCGCGAATTTAGGCTGAATGTTTTTGCCTTCTTTGCTGATTCTGAGCACCAGTTCCACCTCGTAATGGATGTCTGTGCTATAGTCTGGGAAGTAGAAGGGCTCATTATTGCGCAGAACGGCAGTGTCGGGTTTAAAGAAGATGACGGGCTCATCTGGAACCTCGTTCTTCAGTTCGGCAATATGTTCTGCGTAGTTACGACCTATGGCTAATATCTTCATGACTTTTTGTTTTCAAAGATAGGACATTCTCTTTGCCGCCTCAAGTCTGGCAAAAAGTCTTGAGAAAAATAAAATTGGCATGAATTTGTATAGTGCTTACAATAGATTTGCGCCCGTATTTCTCTACGGCCAACACTTTGTCTTCTATTCTCCGTATAGGTCAGCGTTCCTATACCGAAGTCAAAGCCGTATAGGAGTGGATTATTGTATTACCCTTACTAACCTATCTATGAAAATGAGCATGTTTAGAAACGCCCTCTTCTCCTTAGCAGTTCTGCTGATGGTGGGGTGTACCACAGTACCTATCACCGGACGGCGGCAAGTATCGCTGGTGAGTGACCAGGAAGTGATCCAGATGTCTTTCCAAGCCTATAGTGACTTGCTGAAACAAAGCAAATTGTCTTCCAATGCCTCGCAAACCGCCATGGTGAAGCGGGTAGGGCAGCGGATACAACAAGCCGTAGAACGTTTCATGACCCAACAAGGAGCCGCTGCGCAGTTAGAAGGCTACCAGTGGGAGTTCAACCTGATTGATGACCCTAACCAGCAGAACGCGTTTGCCATGGCAGGCGGAAAAACGGCCGTGTACACCGGCTTGCTACCTGTTACCCAGAACGAAGCTGGTCTGGCGGTTGTGATGGGCCATGAGATTGCCCACGCCATTGCCAAACACTCCAACGAGCGCATCAGCCAGCAACTTTTAGCTGAATACGGTGGTGCTACTTTAGGTTCTTTGGGCGGAGGAGCTTCTACCCAGGTTATCAACTCCGTTTACGGTATTGGCGCACAGGGTCTTCTCTTGAAATACGGCCGTACCCAGGAAACCGAAGCCGACCGCTTAGGCTTGATTTTCATGGCCATGGCCGGTTATAACCCGGAAACAGCTATTCCCTTCTGGGAAAGAATGGCCGCCAACAGCAACGGGCAAGCTCCCCCAGAAATCCTGAGCACGCACCCCTCAGATGCTACCCGTATCGCGAACATCCAGAAGAACCTGCCCGAAGCAAAGAAATACTACGCAGCCCGCTAAGCCATGAAAGCTAAAACCAAATGGTTTGTCTTCAGCGCCGTCTTATTGGCGCTGCTGCTGAAGTCAGACAAAGCAAGATAGTAGCACGTAGTGCGTATAAAGTAGCACGAGGAATGATTATGTAAAACAGAGAGGTCTCTTTCTCATAAGAAAGAGACCTCTCTGTTTTAGGGTTGTTTTGGTAAAAGAGGCTTGAAAGGGATAGCCTGTAGAGACCAAGCTCCGCTTTAGTTTTACGTTTGGTCATTGTAGGGGCAATCCTTTGTGGTTTCCCGTGCGTTTGCACCGCAGCATAGGTTGTTGTTGATTAGATCAGTGCCGTTAGGCGGAAAGGCATGGCGTATTTCCTCAGCACAGATACCTCCTCGTTACAGGGTAACGAGGCTACATTCCCTTATTCCGTAGCGACGTTACCCTGTAACGTTGTACACATTCCTGATAATATCAATAACAGCGAGGATTGATAGGATAAATCCGCGCCATAGCTAAATAAAACAGCAAGGCTTCTTTCAAAGTAAAGAGGCCTTGCTGTTTAGAGGCTGTTTTTAAGAAAACAGCCCAAAATCTATTATCTAATTCGTGCTACTTGAAACACGAAACTTGCTACAGATCAAAATTTCAAAGCTGTCTGCTGCAAAGCCCCACGAAGCTTAATACGAGTCAGAACTTTCTTCGTGTAGAGCGGGAAGTCGCCTTTCATCATCCAGTCATAATAGCTGGGTTCTTTCTTGAGCACGTCCATCACAGACACATTTTTATGCTTCCCGAAGTTAAAGACCTCTACGCCGTTGTTGTTGAACACAATGCGACCAGCTAAATCGGCGGTTTTCTGGAAGGTGAATTTGTGTAGGGCCTGCATGTCATTCTGCACTGGGAAAATACCTAGGTCCTCGGCACCGGGTAGGGGTACTTGCTCGTACATTTCTACCTGTGATTTCAGGATTTCGTAGGTGGCAATGGTGTCGGCTTCAGCGCTGTGGGCGTTCTCCAGCGGTTTGTGGCAGTAGAACTTGTAGGCCGCCGAGAGGGTGCGCTGCTCCATCTGGTGAAAAATGCGGCACACGTCTACAATGGCCCGGTTCTCAATGTCAAAGTCAATGTCTACGCGCAAAAACTCCTCGGCCAGCAACGGAATATCAAACTTGATGAGGTTGAATCCGCCCAGGTCACAGCCACGCAGAAACTCATCCAGGGACCGCGCCAACTTGGCGAAGGTGGGGCAATCGGCCACGTCATCGTCGTAAATCTTGTGGATCATACTGGACTCAATGGGAATAGGAACGGTGGGGTTGACGCGGGTGGTCTTGAGGATTTCCTCGCCGTTGGGCATCACCTTGAGCATGCTTATCTCCACGATGCGGTCGCGGCAGATGTCCACTCCCGTGGTTTCCAAGTCAAAAAAGACAATGGGTTTGCGCAAATGTAATTTCATGAACCTGGGGTTAGGAAGCGGTGATAGTATTGGCCAATTGCTGCAAATCCAGGTTTCCGAAGTTGCCGGACGTCATCATGAGCAGGTTTTTGTCTTTCCAGTTATTGTTGAGCAGATACTCTTGTAAGGCCTGATTATCGGTGTACACTTCTATGTTTTCATCGCCAAACGCTGCCTTCAAATCCTTGGGGTCCAGCGGAGGCATGCGTTTGTGTTCCAATGTCTTGGGGTTGAAGTACACAATCTTCACATCCGGCGATAAGAACGTGCCTTTGTATTGCGGCAGAAAATCTTTGTTCAAGCTGCTGAAGGTGTGCAGTTCCAGACAGGCAATAAGCTTTCTATCCGGGAACTGTTTTTTAAGGGCCTCTGAGGTTGCTTTTAATTTAGAAGGGGCGTGCGCGAAATCTTTGTAGACCAACGTGTGCTCGTTCTCACCAATTTTCTCCAGACGGCGGGCAGCTCCCTTGAAGGTAGCCAATGCCTCATAGAAGGCCTGTCCTTTGATGCCGATCTGCTTGCAGACTTCTTTAGCCGCGCTGATGTTGCGCAGGTTGTGCTCCCCAAAAAGCTGAATCTCTACATCGTCCTTTTTGGTTTTTAGCACTGTTTTGCCGCTTTTCTTGATTTTGTGCTCATGGATGGTGTACCCAATGTAGTTTACATCAGAGTTGTTGGGCACGCACACTTCCTGCACCTGCTCATCATCCTGGTTGTAAATGAGGGTACCAGCCTTGGGTGTCATGTCCACGAAAATGCGGAACTGCTCACGGTAGTTTTCTTCGGTTGGGAACACGTTGATGTGGTCCCAGCTGATGCCGCTGATCACCCCAATGTGGTGGTGGTATTTATGGATTTTAGGCACGCGCTGGATAGGCGAGGAAAGGTACTCATCGCCTTCAATCACGATGATAGGAGCCTCCTCTGTGAGTTTCACCATTAGGTCGAAACCTTCCAGCTGGGCACCTACCGCGTAGTCAAATTGGCGGTTGTGGTACTTGAGCACGTGCAGGATGATGGACGTGATAGACGTTTTGCCGTGGCTACCCGCAATTACTATACGCTGCTTGTTTTTAGACTGCTCGTAAATGAACTCGGGGAAAGAGAAAATCGGAATGTTGTGTTCCTGCGCGTAGAGCAGCTCGGGATTATCCGGGCGGGCGTGCATGCCCACAATCACGGCATCGGGGGTGGAATGAAGTTTTTCGGGGAACCAGCCTTCTGCTTCGGGGAGCAACCCTTCGGCGGCTAATCGGCCTTTGGCAGGTTCAAAAATCTCATCGTCTGAACCTGTAACATTCAGGCCTTTCCGGTGCAATGCCAGGGCGAGGTTATGCATAATGCTACCCCCAATGGCAATCATGTGAATGTGTTGATACGCCTCTGTACTCATGTAGTCTCAATCAAAGAGAGCAAATGTAGTGATTTTAGAATACGACCTTCTACGAGAGCAGCAACGGATTTGTGGATATCTCCTAAGAAATTTGTGGATTACTTAAAAGTCTACCCCTTTTTCACCCTCCTAAGAAGCCGGAAATGAAATGGATTCTGGTCTATTTTTGGTTAATATTTAGAAAATAAGCTACAAACAGAAGGAGCTTTTATGGCATTTAGAAAGTGGCCATCTTTCTAGAGTTAGCTAGAAATAAATGCAGCAGAAACGTTGCAATTAGTATATTGCTTCAATCCGAGGTGAATTTTTTTAAATCCATTTCATGCCTCTTCTTTCATTGACCTGAAGAAAATCAAGGATATACCTTTTAGGTGCCAAACCCTATTTAGGGGGTGTGGATATGTTTGTGGATTACCTGAGGCGGTAACATTCTTACATTTGCTTTTATGGAGGAGATGAAATTAAAAGCGACGCGAGGTAAGGCTGCCTGGAACCCCAAGCAGACCGTATCTCCGGGTATGGGAAAGCTTCCGCCGCAGGCGTTGGAGCTGGAAGAGGCGGTGTTGGGTGCGCTCATGTTGGAGAAAGACGCCCTTACGGCTGTAATTGACTTATTAAAACCCCAAAGTTTCTACAAAGACGCGCATCAGCGCATTTTCAAGGCCATTCTGGCCCTGTTTGACAAATCAGAGCCGATTGATATTCTTACCGTCACCCAGGAGCTGCGCGAGCAGGGCGAACTGGAGTTTGTGGGCGGTGCCTTTTACGTGACGCAGCTCACCACCCGCATCAACTCGGCGGCGAACATTGAGTTTCACGCTCGTATCATCACGGAAGCTGCCATTAAACGCGATCTCATCAGTATTTCCTCTGAGGTGCTGGGCCGCGCCTATGAAGACACCACCGACGTATTTGATCTACTGGACAGTACCGAAGCCAAGTTGTTTGAGGTTTCTGAAAGCAACATCCGGAAGAACTTTGATGACATGCAGTCTTTGATGCACAAAGCCATCAAAGAACTGGAAGCCAAGAAAAGCCAGAAAGAAGGATTGACTGGGGTGCCAAGTGGTTTTACGGCGCTGGACCGTGTTACTTCTGGTTGGCAACCTTCTGACTTAGTAATCCTAGCCGCTCGTCCGGCGATGGGAAAGACGGCGTTCGTGGTTTCAGCCATGCGGAACGCTGCCGTGGACTTCAACAAAGGCGTGGCGATCTTCTCCCTGGAGATGTCTTCCATTCAGTTGGTAAACCGCCTTATTTCGGCGGAGGCCGAATTGGAAGGGGAGAAGATCAAGAAAGGAAACTTAGCGGATTACGAGTGGGCGCAGTTGAACCACAAAATCTCCCGCTTAAGCCAGGCCCCTATTTTCATTGATGATACCCCGGGTCTTTCTATTCGGGAGCTTCGCACCAAATGCCGCCGTTTGAAAGCGCAACATGATATCCAAATGGTCATCATTGACTACTTGCAGCTCATGAGCGGTAACACCGAGGGAAAAGGCGGCGGTAACCGTGAACAGGAAATCGCGTCTATCTCGCGGGCCTTGAAGCAGCTGGCCAAGGAGTTGAACGTGCCTGTAATTGCGCTTTCGCAGTTGAGCCGGGCCGTGGAAACCCGCGGCGGCGACAAAAAACCGATGCTTTCCGACTTACGTGAATCTGGTTCCATTGAGCAGGATGCCGATATGGTGGTGTTCCTGTACCGTCCGGAATACTACGGTATTACTGAGGACGAGATGGGTAACCCAACTTTGGGGGTAGGTGAGGTAATCATTGCCAAACACCGGAACGGTGAGGTGGGCAGCGTGCACCTGAAATTCATTGGTAAGTACACCAAGTTCGGGAACCTGGAAGACGGCTTCGGCGGTGGTGGCGGTTTTGACGGTGGCGGCGGAGGTTTCCCCACTTCAGACTTTGAAGGCCCATCCGCTGGCGGAGGTCCCAACACCATTAGATTAGGCAGCAAGATGAACGATGGCGGCGGATTCCCGGCCTCCTCGTTTGATGATGCGCCTCCGTTTTAAAGATATTTTAGAGAAATCAGCACAAAAGCCACCTCAGAAGAAGTGGCTTTTGTGTTTTAGAACCACTGCTAAATCTCACTCCAATCCCATCTCTTTTCACACGCATTCCGTCGCCCTTTGAAGGGGGACAATCAGATAATCTGCCTTAGACTTGGAAGAAGTGATGTAAAGGAAGAGAGGAAAGTCATTTGCGCAGGAATTTATGGAAGCAACCCTGATGGGCTGAATTGGTAAAAGGGAAAAAGCGCCAACTAAGTTTTCAGGTCTTAAAATATGATGGTTAACTTGGGCGCTCATGGAGCATATTTGGTAGGGTAATGGCTAAAAGGCAGACGCATTCTTTTCTTTATAATTCCTGGCGATTTGCCCTTATCTGGCTACAAAAACGCTTAAACAGACACCAATTGCTGTTGGTGTTCAGTGTGTTGGTTGGGTTTTCGGCGGGAATTGCGGCGGCTGTGCTTAAAACATTGGTGCACTACATCAGGCAGGAACTGGTGACCAACCGTTCTATTTCCTTCCAGAATCAGATTTACCTGATCTTCCCGTTGGTGGGTATTCTGCTCACAGTGTTGGTGGTGAAGCTATTCCTGAAGGGGAGACTGGAACGGGGAGTGGCCAGTGTGCTGGTCGCCATTTCCAGACGTTCCAGCAGATTAAGACGGACCCAGATGTTCTCTAATATTATCACCAGCGGCATTACCGTGGGGTTTGGCGGCTCGGCGGGGTTAGAGTCGCCCATTGTGGTGACGGGTGCCGCCATTGGGTCTAATTACGGAAAGGCTTCTTTTTTTACCTATAAAGACCGCACCGTGCTGCTGGCCTGCGGGGCCTCGGCGGGCATAGCGGCGGTGTTCAATGCGCCCGTGGCGGGGTTGCTGTTTTCCCTGGAAGTTCTGCTCACCGAAGTAAGTATTTCCTCCTTCATTCCCTTGATTTTGGCTTCGGTAGCGGGTGTGCTTTGTTCCAAGGTGATCATGCGCGAAGAAGTGCTCTTCGACTTTCGGGCGTTGCAGCCTTTTGACTATCACAACATTTTATTCTACCTGTTGTTGGGGCTGCTATGCGGAGTGGTGTCCATCTACTATGCCCAGGTGACGCTAAAAATAGAGCGCTTTTTCCATAAAATCGGGGAAAACAATAAACTGGTGAAAGCGCTGCTGGGAGGTTTGGTGCTGGGCTTGCTGGTGTTTGTTTTTCCGCCACTTTTTGGGGAAGGCTATGAAAGCATCAAGAACCTGTCGCAGGGCAACGTGGGGGCGCTCTTTCAGCAGAGTCTGTATGAACAGGTGCAGCATAACGAGTGGTTTGTACTGCTTTTTATTGGCGCTATTGGCCTGGTGAAAGTGGTGGCGACCTCGGTGACGTTAAGCAGCGGAGGCAACGGCGGCAACTTTGCGCCTTCTCTCTTTGTAGGCGGTTACGTGGGTTTCTGCTTCAGTAGGTTGATAAACATGATCTCAGATTTTCGGCTGGCCGAAGATAATTTTACGGTGGTGGGCATGGCCGGTATTCTGGCGGGTGTCATGTACGCGCCGCTCACGGGCGTTTTCCTCATTGCCGAAATCACCCACGGGTACGACTTGATTATTCCGCTCATGATTGTGGCCGCGGCCAGTTATACCCTGGTGCGGCGCTACAATCTGTACTCCATGGACATCCGGGATTTGGCCCGCAAAGGCCAGATTCATACCCATGACCGCGACCTCAATATTCTACGTTCTTTAGCAGTGGAGGAGTTGGTGGAAAAGAACTTTCAGATACTGCACCCTGCTACACCGCTGCGCCAGATAGTAGAAACCATAGCCGCCTCCAAACGAAATCTCTTCCCGGTGGTAGCCGAAACCAATCAATTACTGGGCATTATTGTGCTGGATGATCTGAAAGAGGTCATGTTCAAAAGTGAGCTATACGATACGCTTTCGGCGGAAATGCTGATGAAAGCCCCTCCTGCGCAGGTTGAACTAACCGAGGAAATGCCCGAAGTGATGCGCAAATTTGATGTCACGGGCGCTTGGAACTTACCCGTGGTAGACAAAGGAAATTACCTGGGCTTTATCTCAAAATCCAGCGTTTTCATGGCGTACAGAAGCTTTTTAAAGGTACTTTCAGAAAAATAGCGCTTAAACAGAAAATTGAGCAGGGCATTCTGAAAAATTGACCCCCGTTTCACGGGTATTTTCAGGTAAATGCCTCAGAATCAGTTGTAAGTGCTTACCTTGGCTTGTACCTCTCAAAAATAAGGGAATGACAAATGTTTACTTAAAATGGGCGTTATGTGTACTGGTAACGTTGGTGACGCTGGCCATTTGTTACTACGTAGGTCAGCGGTTTAGCGTATCTTCCTTTGTTTTTAGTTGGGTCCTCAATTTCCTGCTGATGAGTTGGTACACACTGGTGGCAGCTATCCTGGTGCCGTCATTTGCTTCTGGTTATTTCCGTTTAAAACCTTTTGAGAAAGGAGGGAAGGTGTACACGTACCTGGGGGTTCATCTTTACCGGAAACTGCTGGTCTTGGTGGGCTGGGAGAAACTGAATAAACACAAGAACCCAGTTAAAAAGAACCTCTCAGCTATACGTGCGTGTGAACAGGGCTCCCGGAACTCAGAAGCAGGTCATGCTATTATTGCTGTGATGGTGTTTGCCACGGCTGCCCTTTTTACCCATTCTTTGAGTGAGGCAAAATGGCTGCTTCTACTGAATGTCGTCTTCAATATTTACCCGGTACTCCTGCAGCGCTACAACAGACCCCGGTACAGTAGGGTACTTTCTGCTTTGCAAAAAGAGAAAGCACCCCAATCTTCCAAAGAGAAATTCGTCTAGGTTTCTAAGTACTAGTTCTTCAAGTCCTGTTTTTCTATTTTAGAGCAGTTTTCTGTAAATCTGGTATAAAACAAGTGGGCAGCAAAGCGGTTCCTGGTAAAACTCCGTATAGAAACCGGCTACAGAAAGTGACATTTCCTATTGTGCTCTTGGAGTGGTAAGTTCGTGGTAGAGTTGGCTTAGTTTGGATAAATGAATACGTTTCAATTAAAAAGAGGCATCCTTCGCCTGGAGGGGGACCGAATCTTCATCAGTGGAAACCAGGCGGGGTATGTGAAAGTGCTGCACCTGATTGCGGCGTGCTGCTGGGCGGTTTTTTTCTCCTTACAGGCGCAAAAACACTACAAAACCTATCTGCTCACCCGCGAGTTGTACCAATTGCTGTTTACGGTGCTCACGGCGGGCATTGTCCTGTTCTGGCTGTACGTGGGCTACACCCGCGGCTTGAAAGATCCGGCGCAAGATGAGATTGACGTGCGGCAGATTGTGAAGGCCCAAAAGGAATCCAGAACGTCTGCAGAAAGGCCCATGATCACCCTCTTTCTGGACAACAACCGCAAAAGAACCCTGGAATTCCATGATTTAGATGATCTGCATTTCGCCAGATCTTTGGCCGGGCGGGGGGTATTGGTAGTGGAATAGCAAAATAAGCGCAGACCAACCATCGTTTCCTTTTTAGGCTGTTTCTAAGAAAGTAGGCCTAAAACAGAACGGCAAGCAGGTAAGGAGTGGCCTGAATTCTCTCCTTTCTTGCATAACCCAAACGCTGCGGAGTGCCTTTTGCGTAAGGATAAAGCAGCGCCAATCAACCTCACGCGCACTTTCGGGCGTTGTACCCGTCCGTAAATGAAGATTTCCCCTATGAGACCAAGCTACCCCAAGCCAACTTTTTCGCCAAAAACTTTCGGTTTTCTGTTAAGCTACCGGGTTCAGCTTCTGCTCATTGCCATCTGTCTTTTAAGCGCGAGAAACGGACTGGCCCAGACTGATTTTGATTCTGAAAAGCAGCTGTATTTTTTCAGAATCTGGGGGCATCTCAAGTACTATCATCCGGCCTCGGCCATGGGTCACCTCAACGCCGATTCTTTGTTTTTGCACCACCTGGGCAAAGTAGATTCGGCGAAAACCCAGAAACAGGTCAATGCGGTGTTCAAAGAGTTGCTGAAGAGCGTAGCCGTTCCAAACAGCGAGAAAGTAGGTCCGCAGCAGGATTCACCACAAGGTGCGATCCTGCTCAAAAACCTGGACGATGCGTGGCGCACCAAAGCCAAATTCCTGACTTCGGCTAACCGCAAGGTCCTGAACCAGATATTTGAACGGCGTTTCACCGGCGATAAGCACCATTACACCTACGTGCGTAACAACCCGTACGGCGGCACCATGCCCCATGAGCCCACGTACGCGGCAGAGCCGAAGGAGAACCTGCCGTATCCGCTCCGGATGCTGGCTTTAGCCAAGTTCAAGGCGTTTGTAGACTACCTGTACCCTTACAAGTACCTCATGGACCAGAACTGGGACGAGGTCATTCTTCAGCACATTCCGCTGTTTGCCAAGTGCGCCAGCCGGGCCGAATATGAGCGTCTGCTGCTAGTGGTGAATGGTCACTTAGATGACACCCAGGCGTATTCCTTTTTTCGGCAACTGCATCACCGCGAGGAACTGTTCAAAAACCGCTACTATCCGCCGTTTGACTACCAGTTAGTTGAGAAGAAGCTAGTGGTCACCGCCATTATTGACGAGGCGCTCTGCAAACGCTCCAACATTCGCCGGGGCGATGTGATTGAGGGCTTAGACAGTGTGGCGGTAGGCGAGTGGGTGAAAGCCCTGGATGCCTTGCTGTCGGTTTCTAACGAGAACGGCCTCTGGACTCACGTAGGCGAGTGGGGCGACAACCTGTTGTTCCGGTCAGAGGACCCGAGCATGCAGGTGCAGCTAACGCGGGGCAAAGAGCAGTTGACCACCACGCTCCGGCTCATGGACCCTACCCAGACGGCCAAAGCGAAGCTCATAGATGCCTATTTCAAAAAGAAGCAGGCCGTGCCCGCCAAAAAGAACAAAGGACTGGAATACGCCGCCAAAGGCATTGTGCATTTCAAGATAAACGATACTTTCAGAATGATCAAAGATGAGTCTTCAGACGAGGATTACCGCCTCATGGACTCGCTCCTGAACCGGGCCATCAAAGCTCGAGGCATCATCTTTGACATGCGCGGCGAGCCCGACAACAGTGATTTCGTGTTCCATTACGTGTACAAGAAGTTCGGGAAGCAGAACCACTACTTCGCGAATTATTTTCAGTTGAACCCTTACCAATTGGGCACGTACCGCCTGCTTACCCAGCCCGAGGTCTATTATCCCACGGAGTTTACCCCTCAGGAAGCCACCTACGAAGGCAAAGTGGTCATTCTGGTAAACGGCACTACCCAAAGCATAGGTGAGTGGCACACCATGAGCCTACAGCGTCTTTTCCCCGGCAGTATAACCATAGGCGAGCAAACCGCCGGTGCCGATGGCGATGTGAAACGCATGGTGCTTCCGGGCAACTACGTGGTGACCCTCTCGGGCAACGGCATCTACTACCCCAACAATTCCGTGACCCAACGCCTGGGCGTGCGCCTGGACGAAGAAGTACACCCCACCCTCCAAGGCATCCTCGCCAACCGTGACGAACAACTGGAAAAAGCCCTGGAACTAATTGGGGTAGAAGAGGAGAAAGTTGCGCCCAAGAAAGCAGCCCCCAAGAAGAAAGTAGCCAAGAAAGTGCAAGCGAAGAAGTAACCTCTTCTTCCTGTTAATGCAGGGAGAAGATTCCCCACACGTTGCTCCTTTCTTTGTATTTACTATTGTTTATATTAGGTGTAGCTCCTATGTTGTATATAGTGCAGATAAGCGTAGGGGGTACGTATAGGTGGTAGTTGTGGTGCATTATAATTATA
>NZ_JBUDXA010000022.1:0-104660 GCF_054956755.1 Rufibacter sp. JT3400010
AACACGGCCGTGAACCTCAGCCGAGACTCCGGCTGGGAATAAGCAATTTGGTTGAGGAATAGGAGAAAAAGTAGAAGTAGAAGGTGTCGGTTACTCATGATTAAGGGTTTAGTATCTTAAGATGTTGAGGTTTTTACCACCAACTACTGCATCTGATGAGTAGTGATGGTAGCTGATTCTGCTTATAAACTCCTGCTTTGAGGTGTTCTGAGAAAACAGCTTGCGAGGAATAATTAAAGTTCTCAACAACTCATTTATCTGTAATTTTTTTGCGAAATTAAAACCTAAATCATTTAAAACAAGTATAAGGCGCAAAAATTTAACAATTTAAATGCAATATGGTTGTTTTGGGTGTTTTTATATAATTATTTTAATCATATTAAGCTTGATAGGGTGAAGATGTTTGATTGTTGGAAGTGTAATTTTAGTTTTTGGTTCTTGTGGGTTGTATTAGATTTTTGCTAATTTGTCGGGGTGGTAATTGCTTGATCTGGTTGTTTGGTTCGCTTAGTTTAGTGTTTAGGAGATGCTGCTGATAAGCTTGTCATTGAGCAGAAGAAAATAAAACGTGATAGGTGACGTTTTGATAAGAGTAGAAATGGTTTGTGAGAGCGTGTGTGAAATGTGGAAGTGTGAGTAGTGTTTGAGTAATGTTTGAGTGTTAATTGATTGCGTTTTAGGTGTGTTTTGCGTATAACTGCCATAAAAGTGCCTTGAGCAAAGTGTTAGCTGTTTTTTTTGGTGGTCCAGTTAAAAGTGTTGAGTGAACAAGGGCTAGGTTGTGTAGGCTGATTCTTTGGTGTTTTCTCTAATTAGAAAAGTTTTCTGGGGATGCAGTGTTCTTCTTTGAAGCATTAGGGAATTAATTTTAACAAAACATCTTTCTTTATATTGTTATATAATCGTAAAATTATTTATGATTTTTGGTTTTTATGATTGTATTGGGTGATTTATAGTATTTAACCGGTAATGATTTATTTGATAGATAAAGGTGTAATTCAAATTGTTCAATAAAGGGTGCGTTTCTGCTGATGTGTGCCTTACCGTTTGCTAGAAAGTAGAGGAAAGGGTGTTGATATTAACCATGTGATTTATGCTTTTGCGATTAGTACGAGTATATTTTGGAAGAAATAAGATCATTCAAAGATGAATAGTGTTGAGACTAATCGTTTAACTTGATAAAGGAAAGTCCATTATTGTAGAAAAGTCTTTCCTAAAGTAGTCAAATTGCTTAGTACTTACTGCTAGTGCTGCTTCAATAGTCGCCCTCTTGATCATGTCAGATATGAGACTGCATACGCTAGCAAGTCAAGCATCTGATTGAAGCAGTCCTGTTTTTAAATCGATTCCTAGAAAGTAGCTCTTAAATACAGGAGATTTATACCTACTATACTTGCCAGGAGCTATCTTGAAGATGGACTGGTTTCCTACTACTGATTTCTGAGATAATTCGCTGGCAGTTTTTGAGGGGCTTTTAAGGGAAGGCGCACTAAAAATGGTTCGCTTTTAAAAAGCATTTTAGAGAACCTCCTGTGGGTTTGCGAAGCAATTACTGGTAGAGAGGGCAAGAATTCTTTTAGAGGTGAACAGAACTCAAAGGAGTTTGGGTTCTGGCAATAGGGCAAGTGGGTGAAGTAAGGGCTGATGAAGACTGAAGCACTTAAGCAGTAATGCTTGGTCTTCGGCATCAGTAATGATAGGATGCTGGGGCATCTAAACCCAAACTTATTTGTAAAGCTAAGAAGGTGTCTCCAGGTAAGAAGAGAACTCTGGAGAACACCTTGTTCTTATCTGTTCAAAGGGTAATGCTTTTACTTATCTGTATTGGCTATATTTTCTGATGGAGCGTTCTGGAGGTTCATTTTTTGGGTTAGTTCCTTGATCCTTTGTTCCAGCTTCTCGTTCTCAGTTTTTAAATCTTCTACCAGTTTTTTGTTGGCTTGGCGTTGTTTGAGCTCTTCTACGGCAGTCTCCATAATGGTCTTTAAGTTTTCTTTTTCCCAGGGCTTTAAAATGTATCGGTATACCTTTCCGCTATTGATGGCATCAAGAATAGAGGTAGTATCGCTATGGCTTGTCAGAATGATTCTGATCAGGTCTTTGTCTTCTGGTAAATTTTTCAAAAACTGAACGCCATTCATTTTTGGCATCCGTTGGTCAATAATCACTAGGGAGATTGCTTCTTGATTTAAGATCTTCAAGCCTTCCTCGCCAGACATGGCGGTGAAAACTTTGAAGTATTTCCTGAAAGAAGACTTGAATACCACCAGATTGTCTTCTTCATTGTCTATATAAAGGATCCCGGGTTTTTCAGAGCCATCTTCTGTGTTAATAGGTTTAGGTGTGGTGTGATCCATGCCTTTGGTACTGATTATATTTAAGTTGGTGTGGTGCGTTATGTTTATGCGTGTGTCTGAAGCCAAACGGTGTCAACCATTATCGGGCAAAATGCCTGACAGAGGAACGAAAACTCCTTCTATTTTTAATTACAAGCGAGAGAAGCCTCGTTTTGAATGTATGAAGGTAGTGGTAATATCTTAAACTCTATAATTTAGATGTTCAATTTCTTGTGAAATTTATTCTATATGGTGCATAACTGTGTAATACATTGTAGATTAACTATATTTATTCTGAGATAATAGATAAAAACTTCAGCAAGTGGTTGGTACAACAAGTGCCAATCAAAATAGTTAGATGTACGCTGCTTCTTTATGATTTAACGTAGAAGAATGCCTGTTCATGTGCCATTTTCATAATATCGCTGCATTCTTCTGTACGTGGTTTCTTGTATGATGTTAGTTAGGTATGGGACAGAGTACACTGATTTCCTCCTTTCAATATCAAACAGGTCAGGTGTTATTTTTAGTAATTGCTTAAAGTGAAGGAGAGGATGTGAAGAAATCTTTTAAGTGCTAATCCTCAATGGAAAAACTAGGAAGAGACTTAACGCTCTTTCCTAAAGCCCTTAATTTTTGCGCTCCCTTGCAGCGAGAAACCTTACCTACTTTAAAGTTAGTTCTTAAGTAACTGCAAGCTCAGAAAAGCAATATTTTTCAAAAAGGAATTTATTTTTTATGTAAGCGATTGATGTATAATTACCTATGTACTGATGAATAGTAATGGTTGACATCAACATAGGTTTTTGGCACGCGCTTTGAATAAAGGAAGAAGTGAAGCGATATCGCACTTCACTAAACCATAAACAAACCCTTTAAAAAAGTAGAAGATGAAAAAGCTATTTGTGATGCTTTCCCTGGGTATGTTGGTGGCGGGTACAACGTTTGCACAAGAGGCACCTAAGAAAGACAGAAAGCCACGTACTGAGCGGGCCGGAAAAGAGGGCGTTCAGAAAGAAGAGAAGACTCCTGAAGAAAGAGCGGCTAAAAAATCAGCGATGCTCACCAAGAAATATAATCTGAACCAGGCGCAGCAAACCAAGTTGCAGGCCTTGTACCTGAGACAGGCAAATGAAACTTCCACTTTGCATGTACAACGCGATGGGGCAGACGTGGAGAAAGGACAGCAGCGGGAAGCCCTGAAAGCCAAACGTGCTCAATGGGATGCTGAACTGCAAAGCATTCTTACCAAAGAGCAGTATGCTCAGTACCAAGCCGACCAAAAGGAAAGAGCCAGTAAAATGAGAGAAAAAGTAGGCAAAAAAGGCCAGTCTCGCAATGGCAAAGAGCATAAGAAAGAACAAAGAAGTTAACACTTCTGCCTAAAAAAAAGAGGCCCGGTAATCGGGCCTCTTTTTTGTTTGTGTGCTCTTTTCAGTAAGTAGCCGCTAATCGGGTGAAAACGTTTGGCCAGTTCACATTGCCGTAGTCTTTGCCCAAGCGCACTATAATCAGGTTTTTGGCAGGGTTTACATAGATGTATTGTCCCAAGATGCCTTGCGCCATAAAGTCTCCGTTTCTGGACGGAAACCACCATTGGTATTGGTAATTCCAGGCACTACCCTGGGTGGTGTCAATTCTAGTGGATTCTTTCACCCAGGAAGCGGGTACCAGTTGCTTTCCATTCCAATTGCCGTTGTTGAGGTAGAGGCGGCCTAATTTGGCGAAGTCACGTGCACGGGCATTGAGGCAGCAGAAGGTTTTCTCCAAGCCATTTTTTTCTTTATCCAAACTCCAGCTGGCGTCATATTCCATGCCCATGGGCCCCCAGAGTTTTTCCTGCAGGTACTGCGTCACGGTTTTGTTTGGAAGGGCTTTTTCCAAAACGGCCCCTAAAAGCTGCGTATTGCCACTGATGTACTCAAACTACAGGCCGGGCTCCCTCTTCGGTTTCATCTGGCTGATGTTGTTACGCAAGTGCCGACCGTAGTAGAAGCTGGCGGCATCGCCGAAGGGGTTGACGTAGCTTTCATTAAAGTCAATGCCCGATGTCATCTGGAGCAAATGCCGGATGGTGACCTTCTCCAGACCGTTCTGTTTCAACTCGGGCAAATAATTGGTGATAGGTTCCTCCACGGACTTGATATACCCGTCTTCCAGCGCGCAGCCCATCAGCATAGAGGTAACTGATTTAGCCATCGAGAAAGACGCGACAACAGAAGCCTGGTCATAGTCATGGAAGTATTTTTCGAAGGCAAGCGTGTCGTTGTGGATGATCAGGAAAGCGACGGTTTCATTTTGCGCCAGATAAGAAGCAAAATCCACTTTGCGGTTAGCGGCAACGGTAAAGGTGGTGAGCGCATTGGGGGTGCGCGAAGGATGAAACGTGAATGGCTGCGCACTTTTGGTGAGGGGCCGGGAAGGGAAAATCTTGTAGTCTGTTATGTTTGCGAAGTTGTAGAAGATAAAGCGGCCCAGTTGGCAGGAAGAAAAAGTAACAGCAATTGTGAGCAATAATGCCAGCCCCAAGGGCTTGTAGAGCTTATTCATACGCGGGTAGATTTATCTGGAACAGGAAGCTACCAAGGTACTTTTTCTTTGAAGAGAACGCAATGGTTCCAGTCTGTATATAAAAAGTGGACTATAGGAGTGCGAGGAGTCTTAGGCCCGTTTTTAGAAAAACAGCTTGAAAATAAGACCCTGTCTCTGTTTAAGAAAACTGATTGAACAGCAGCCCGACCAGGATGATAAGAGCCACCAAAATATGCGGAATGAGCGTGAAGCCACCCTGGGCGCTAAGTTTGTTTACCGCCTCCTGGTCATTGTCGGTTTCCTGAAGTACCTGTTGCACCTTGGCTTGTGCTTGTCTTAGGTAAAGCCAGTTGCCCAGAAAACCAGTTAGCACACCCCAGACTACGGTGGCAATGTTGTTCAACAAGACCGCGTTGCCGTCAGCTATTTTGTAGTAGTGAATAGCTTGTTCCAGTAGAATAGATTGCAAGACCAAAGCCACAATCAGGGCAAGGGCAGGCACGTACATTTTGCGGAACAGCATCCAGAAAACCCCGAAGAAGAAAGCCCCAATGTTAAACGTGATTTTGTTTCCGGCCCGGTGCTGCGCCAGCTTGTTCAGGTAATAATCAGCGTCGGTTCCAAAATAAGCCCTATAAAATTCTTCCTGGTCATCAAAGTTCGGTGGGGATTCTGGTAGCATACAAACTTCTTGGTAAGTGAAGGTGCAAAGGTACAAGTCCGAGTTTGATTCTGTGACGATTGGGCTATGTGTTTGCCTGTTTATCTTCCTAGGGCTAGAAACAGTTTCTATCCCTAAATTCACTTTCATCTATTTTCAATCCTTGCTCCACGTTTTAAGGCGGTTTTAAATAAAGAAGCCGAAAATCGAAATAGCAGGCTTTTCAGAAGTAAAGCGCAACACTTTCCGCAGAGATAAGTTAGGCTGTTGGAAGTCCATACTTTAATATGTAGCTATTAAACACCATTGTTTTGCAACTGCATGCGTACAAGAGGTCGAATTAAATCTGCGCCGTGGAGCAAAAAGCAAAACATACCTCTAAAAGGAGAAAGTATCTGGTGATAGGCGGCTCTATTTTGCTGATTATCTTAGTAACACTTTTGATGGTGTCACGCAATTTGAACACCTGGGCCGAGCAGAAGTTGAAGAAGCAGATAAGCACTCAATCCAAGGGGTTGTATTCGCTGCAAATGTCCCGCTTGCATGTGTCGCTTCTGGCAGGTTCGGCCACACTGGATTCTCTACAACTGATACCACATGATTCTATTTGGAAACAGTTGCAGCGAACTAATCCGGCCCAAGCGCCAGCTACTATCTCTGACGTGAAAGCCGCCCAGGTGCAGGTACGCGGCATCTCTTATCTCAAACTGCTTTTTGGCGGTACCCTCAGTCTGAGTTCCATTCAATTGAACCGCCCAGAATGGATTCTGCAGCAAATGAAGAAAGACACCTCCTCTCAGCAGCTGCATGAAACCCTGGGGAAGCAGTTCCAGAAAATGGGCATCAGTGAAATCAGCATTAAGGAAGGAGCCTTTCGGTTCAGGAACAAGCCTCAAAGCAAAGCAGAATTATTCTCGGTGTCAGGGGTTGAGGTACGAGCCAAGGGGGTAAAGCTGGACAGTGCTTCCTTTCAGGACCCGAACCGTGCCTTCTACAGTGAAAGCATTACGGCAACGGTCAAGGAGGCCTCCTTTTCTTTGCCAGACGGGAACTACAAAATCAAAAGCGGTCCTTTAAAGGCATCTACAGAAGACAGGAGTATGTCTTTTACCCAACTTAAGCTCATTCCCTTACTTAGTGCGGCAGAAATGTCCAGGAAAGCAGGAGAGGCCGTGACCAGGTTCCGGGTACAGGTGCCTGAACTTCGGCTTGATAAGGTAGATTTTGGCACGTTCTCCAGGAACTCAAACATCTACATTGGGTCTTTGGTGGCGCAAAAACCAAGTGTCAACGCCTTCAAAGACGGAAAGAATTTTCCTACCAAGGGTACTGGTATTATGCCGCATGATATGATCCAGAAACTCACCTTCGGGGTGAACATCAGGACGGCTAAGGTGCGCGATATGTATGTCAGGTATGAAGAACTGGCCGAAAAGGCGTTCAGGACGGGCTACGTCACCGGCAGCAACATTGACCTTACGCTCACTAATCTCACCAATGACAAAAACCTTATTTCCAGGAAGACCCCAGCCGTATTAAAAGGAAGTGGATTAATCATGGGCAAAGCGCCTATGCAGGCCACTGTGCGGTTGGCCTTACTGGACCCTACTGGCTACCATAGCATGGAAGGGACCATAGGAAAAGGGTATCCTGCCATCCTGAACCCCATGGTGGAGCCTACTATGTTTGTGAGCGTAAAAAGCGGGGTGCTGCAAAGTGGTTCTTTTAAGGTGGAACTGACCAAAACATCGGCCAAAGGCTCTATGCAACTGCAGTACGATGACTTTAAGATTGACCTCCTGAACAAAGACAAGGAGAAAAAACAGTCTCTGGGGAACAAGCTCAAATCTTTGATAGCCGATAAGCTGGTACTGAAATCTGACAGTGAGAAAAACGGCAAAGCTCCCAGCCAGGGCACCATTCAGGTAAAGCGCCGCAGCGAACGTTCTTTCCTGACGTATTGGAAAGACTGCTTGGCCAATGGCGTCCTCACCATTATTGGCGCTCCCATGTAAAGGCTGCTTGCCGGTAAGGATCTGCTCAGGATTGGCCGAAAAAAAAAGCCGTTTCCAGGTGTTTTCCTGAAAACGGCTGATAAAACAGTTTTATGTGGCTACGGGTAGACTACTCAAAGGTGTTTACTGCTTACAGACTCACCGGAGTCAAACCGCGTTTCTTCAACAGAGGTTGGATGCTGGGTTCTGCGCCTCTGAACTTCTTGTACAGTTCCATTGGATCGGCGGTGCCGCCTTTCTCCAAGATGTTCTTCCGGAAGGACTGGGCTTTTTCTTTGTTGAACAGACCGTTTTCCTTGAAGACCTGGAACGCATCCGAATCCAGAACGCCCGACCAGATGTAGCTGTAATAGCCTGCCGAGTAGCCGCCCGAGAAGATGTGGCTGAAGTATGTGCTTCTGTAGCGCGGAATGATTTGCTCCATCAAACCAACTTTCGCCATGGCGGTTTTCTCGAACTGGTTGATGTCGCCGGTCAGATTGGTAGTTTGGGTATGGTACGCCAAATCCAGCAAGGAAGCAGCTAAGTACTCCGTAGTCTCGAAACCCTGGTTGAAGGTGCCGGCTTTCTTCATTTTCTGAATCAGCTCGTCTGAGATTAATTTGCCGGTTTTGTAGTGCGTGCCGTACATTTTCAGGACATCTGGCTCCGCGGCCCAGTTCTCCATGATTTGCGAAGGCAATTCCACAAAGTCACGTGGTACTGAGGTGCCCGCCATGCTTTCATAGGTCACGTTAGACAACAGACCGTGCAGCGCGTGACCGAACTCGTGGAAGTACGTGGTTACCTCGTCAAAGGTGAGCAGGGCAGGGGTGTCGCCGGTGGGTTTGGTGAAGTTGCAGACAATGGACACTACCGGAGCCAGGCGTTTGCCATTCTCCATTTTCTGGGCACGGTAAGAGGTCATCCAGGCACCGCTTCTTTTAGAGGCGCGCGGGAAGAAGTCCATGTAAATGATGCCTACCAGTTTGCCGTCGGCTTCGGTTACTTCATAGGCAGTCACGTCCTGGTGATACTTGGGCAGGTTGGGCAGTTGCTTGAACTTGAGGCCGTACAGTTTCTCGGTCACCGTGAATACGCCTTTTCTGATGTTGTCCAGGCTGAAGTAGGGTTGCAGTTCCTGCTCGTCCAGGTCAAAGCGCTCTTTCCTTATTTTCTCGGTGTAATAGCGCCAGTCGTACGGGGCTACTTTGAACTTGGCGCCCGAAGCATCTATCATCTTCTGGATGTCCTGCTCTTCCTGCTTGGCTACGGCCAGGGCCGGGGCCCAGAGTTGGTCCAGGAGCTTGTTCACGTTCTCGGGGTTCTTGGCCATGGTTTCCTCCAGGGCGTAGTGCGCGTGGCTTTTGTAGCCCAGCAACTGCGCTTTCTCACGGCGCAGGTTCACAATCTTGCGCAGTACCTCTTTGTTGTCGTGGTCGTTGTTGTTATTGCCCCGCAGAGAATACGCTTCCCAGATCTGCTTGCGCAGTTCGCGGTTGTCGGCGTACTGTAGGAACGGCATCACGCTAGGATTGTGCAGGGTGAAGACCCATTTGCCTTCTTTCCCAGCCTGTTTGGCGGCATCGGCGGCAGCGGCCACTACACCCGCGGGTAATCCGGCCAGGTCTTTTTGGTCGTCAATCACCAGTTGGTAGGCGTTGGTTTCCGCTAAGATGTTCTGCCCGTACTGAAGGCTCAGGAGCGACAACTCGCCGTTCATTTTCTTCAGCTTCTCCTTGTCAGCATCGTTCAGGTTGGCACCGCTGCGCACGAAGGACTTGTAGGTTTCCTCCAGTAGTTTCTCCTGCTCAGCCGTTAGTTTCAGGTTGTTTTTGTTATTCCAGACCGTTTTCACGCGGTCGAACAGCTTCTTGTTCAGGATGATGTTGTCGCTGTGCGCGGAGAGAGCCGGAGCTATTTCGCGGGCGATTTTCTGAATCTGCTCATTGGTGTTGGCCGAGTTCAGGTTGTAAAACACCGTAGAGACGCGGCCAAGCAACTGCCCGGCATTCTCCATGGCCAGAATGGTGTTGTCAAAGGTGGCCGGTTTGGCGTTGTTCACAATGGCGTCAATCTCCAGCTGGTTCACCCGAATTCCCTCCAGCAAAGCCGGCTTGAAGTGCTCGTCTTTAATGAGGTGAAACGGCGGTACCTGGTGCGGGGTGTTGTATTTCTGTAAAAGAGGGTTGTTTTTGTTTGTGGCTTGGCCAGCCGCTTGTTCACTAGCCAGTAATCCTATTGCCATGGTTGCGAGTACGCAGAGGGTTTTTGTGATCATTATACTGTTTAAAAACTAAAAAAAGCTTGCTCCTGCCTGTTGAAAAAAGAAAGGAGGCTTAAAATTACTTATTAAACGCTAGGGGGAAGACATTCTGTATACATAAATCTTCTGGTAAGCAGGCTAAAGCGGCAGAGGTTTCCCTGTAGGTTTCCCATTATAGGAGCCAGAGACGGCAAAGGTGCCTTGTTTTACCCGGCACCTCCTGCCGTCCTTCCTTGCTTCTGTTTACGCCATAAGCGGGCGGGTAGGAAGCGAAAAGCCGGCCGGAACCGACAGCTTTGCCAAGGCAAATGCGCCTACTGCCATCACCAAATCCCGCACGGCCACATCCAGGTAATGTCCGCCTGCAATCAAAGACAGAGCAATGGCAATCAGCCAGCCCATGACTACGTACGCACCTATATAAGGCCGAATGAACACCAGCACACCAGCCACAATCTCAATGATGCCTACAATGGCCATAAAAGTGCCAGCCGAGAAGGGCAGCAGATCGGTGACAAACGAACTGAGGTAATCGGTCCAGTTGGTGAGCAGGTTGGTAAATTTGTCCAGCCCGGCAATGATGGGTACCAGGCCGTAGGTGTAGGTTAAGACCTGCTGTACCCGTGAGGTGTTCTGAATACTTGTTTCCATGGCGTTTTTCGAATTTTAGGTTAAAAACAGGTTGTTGTTCTGAAGCGCGCTGTACCCATTAGAGCAGCAGAACATCAGGAGGTTACAAAAAAATAGCGCGTTCTTTTTGTAACCTTTGGGCACCTGCCGCCTCTAATACATAGAGGAGCAGATAACATGGAAAAAAGAGAAACATTGGTAGCAGAGGTCCTCCCAGACCAGGAGATTATTACCAGGGTGCTGCACGGCGAAAAGGAGCTGTACGCCATTCTGGTGCGCCGCAACAACCAACGGCTTTACCGGGTAGGCATGAGTATTCTGGACGATGAAGAGGAAGTGGAGGAGATGATGCAGACGGCCTTCGTGAAAGCCTATGAGCACCTGGCCGGGTTTAGGTTCAAATCTGCTTTCTCTACCTGGCTTACCCGCATTCTCATCAATGAATGCCTGCTGCGGGCAAAGAAACGAAAACTGGCCTGTACTATGAGCGAGGAGAATGTAGACCATGAAGTAAACCTGAGATCCATGGAGCACATTCCTACGCCCTTGACCAAATTGCTTTCCTCAGAATTGCAGGTGGTGCTGGAAGAGGCCATCCGGGCACTGCCCGAAAAGTACCGCACCGTGTTTGTGATGCGCGAAATTGAGGAAATGAATGTGGCCGAGACCATGCACTGCCTGGCCATTAGTGAAGCCAATGTGAAAGTAAGGCTAAACCGGGCCAAAGCATTGCTGCGCCAGTCCTTGAGCCACCTCTACAAAAAAGAAGGCATCCTGCATTTCCACCTGAGCAAGTGTGACCGGATTACGGAAAAGGTAATGGCGCAAATTACGGCCCGGTGATTTCTGTTCCTTTTCAAAAAAAGCCACTAAACGCCCTTGCTTCTACGGAGATAATTTCTCACGAAACCCTGCTTACGTTCTTTATTGCTGTCTTGGTAAAAAGAAGTCTGTAACATTAAAAGATGCTGATTCCTCTAGATTGGATATAGAAAATCGGGTTGACTTTGTGCATCAACCCGATTCCAGAATTCATCATTTTATTTCCACTCAGAGGCAAGCAACTTCTCTGCGTGTTTAAAATTTGGAATCAATACCAGCAATTCTTCTTCTGGGGAGCATTCCAGCCAGGAAGATTACAATGCCCAAGCCAATATGCAGGTAATTATCTGCACCATTGATAGGTAAGAACCCTAGCAAATCTGTCATGCCGGAAGACCCTATGGAAACGAACCCAATAACGCCTAGTAAAAAGTACACTACCCCAAACACCTTAAGAAAGGTGGCCGCTCGCTCCGGTGCCGCCATGGCAAACAAGACAAACAAAACTCCACTCACAATGTGCACCATGTTATGTACCGCATCGGCATGGAAGATGGCGTTATGAGTATCACCAACAATGGGGTTAGGGACAAAACCCAATAAACCCACCGCTAAAAAGGTAATCCCGATGAGGAGAGAGGCAGTTTTTGTAGTCATAGTGCAGGAAGTATATGGTTTATAATATTTTACGGAATTTTATATAAAAAGCCGTAAATGTTATAAAATGTTTTGTCCTGATAATTTTCTTTCTGCTTCTAAATTCTGAGTGCCCAAAGCTTGAGGCCAAAAACCAGAATGGCTCAGTTTTACCTGAGCCATTCTGGTTTAGTGGTGTTGATCTTAGCCCGAAGTTGGTTCAACAGACTGTACAAGCCAAAGTAGGTCCGGTTGATGAACAGACCATGCCGCGAGCCACGCGCCTGCCGGGAGTTTCGGAACATCTTGTCCCGGGCTACTCTGTCGCCTAGGGCGTAGATCTGGCTGAAGTAGGCGTCATCCGCAAAATCAAACGTTTCAGTGTGGAACGGCTTGCCCAGTAAAGAGATCATTTCCTTGAAAATACCCTTGAAATAGGCTTGTTCCTCGGCAGAATCCAGGTCGCTTATGAAGTCCAAGTCAAAGAAAATCTGGTTCAGCTCGGCCTCGTTCAACAAAGAATCCTTTCTGATCAATGAGAAATAACCGCGGTAGAAGTCCTCCGGAATAACTTTGACGCACCCGAAATCAATCACGCCCAAGGTCACCCCTTCCTGCACGATGAAGTTGCCCGGGTGCGGATCAGCGTGGACTTTCTTCAGGTTGTGCACCTGGTGGTGGTAGAAGTCCCAAAGCGCCTGCCCAATCTGGTTTCGGGCTTCCTGCGACGGGTTGGTCTGGAGCCATTCTTTCAGGTGATCGCCGGTCAGCCAATCCATGGTGATAATGCGCTCGCTGCTGAGTTCAGGATAATACGTGGGGAAGTTCAGGTGCGGGATGTGGTGACAGGCCTGCGAGATTTCGGTGGACCGTTTTACTTCCAGTTGGTAGTCCGTTTCCTCCAGCAGTTTCTCTTCCACTTCTTCCATGTAATGGCTTATCTCCTTTTCGTTCATGTTCAACAAACGATGGGCAAACGGCTTCACCATGCGCAGGTCTGAGGTGACGCTATCGGCTACGCCGGGATACTGCACCTTCACCGCGTACGTCTTGCCATTTTTGGTGGCCTTGTGGACCTGCCCAATGGAAGCGGCATTCACCGCCGAGGTAGTAAAGGTCTCAAACATAGCCTCGGGCGCTTTCCCGAAGGACTTCTGGAAGGTTCTCACCACCAAGGGGTAGGAAAGCGGCGGCGCGCTGTACTGCGCCATAGTAAATTTATCCTGGTACGCTTGGGGCAAAATGTTCTTGTCCATGGACATCATCTGCGCCACTTTCAGGGCACTGCCTTTCAGTTCGCTTAGGGAGGCGTAGATGTCTTCGGCGTTGTTGGTGTGTAGTTCCTCTTTGCTCAAAGAGGGGTTCACCATCTTCTTGGCGTAATGCTTTATGTAGTTTCCGCCTACTTTGGCACCGGTGCCAATGAATTTAGTGGCCCGCTGTACTTTGGTGGTGGGGATATGGTTTTGCTCTGGTTGGGTACTGCTCATGAAATTTATTTAGACTGGTAAAGGAATTTGGCCAAATCCACGAAAGAGTCCACGGCGGTTCTGCCAATTAGGTCGAAGGCCAAGCGCACGGATTTTTCGATGGCCACATCGGTTTTCTCAAAGGAAACAGAGGTGTCTTTAAGCCAGAACTGGAAGATGAACAGCGTCTCCAGCCACAGGGCTTCGTCATACTTGTCAGAGATGTATTTGCGGTCTACAATCTCGCCTTCAGCTTTGCCTTCCAAAATAATGCCTTTGGCGAACGTCTTGAAGTTTTCTCTAAAGCTTCTTACTTCCTGCGGCGTTATTTTCTTGAAGTCGGCGTGGCCTTCATACAGGGCGAGCAGGTAGCTTCGGTGCTTCTTCAGAACTTCTACCCAGGTGTAGTAAAAGGCCAGGAGCTTCTCTTTAGCCGAGTACGCTTGGTACACTTCCTGGGCGCGCATGGTGGCGTAGGTCTCGTCAAAGATGCGGTCCCAAACGGCACCTTTTACGCCTTGAAACGAGGTGAAATAGTTGTAGAATTCCTCCTCCGTAATGCCTACATTCTTAGCAAACTTGTAAACCGACACCGGTTGTTGCCCGGTCTCCAACACGTGCTCTATGAAAGCATCAATGATTCTGTTTCTGGTCTCTGCTTGCTGATTTATATTGAAATCTGTGTTTTCCATCTTCTTCTGGTTGTCTACTAATCAAACAAACAGAAGAGGGTAGAGGTTTAGTATCTCAGGTATATTTTCAAAAGTTTCTGAAAATTGTGCTTTGCCCTTGTTTTTGTAAAAAGAGGCTAATAACAAGGGTTGATCCTAGGCAGTCCTGCTGCCTCTTTTCATGGCCAGAATAGCAGAGAAGGCAGCTAAGATCAGGGTGATGGGGGTGAAGATAAGCTTCTCTGTTTGGCTGACGGAAAACAGATTGCCTACGGTGTTCACCAGGAAGATGCCAAACATAAACCATAGAACTCCGGTTAGAATCTTGGGTGAGATGCTCAGGCGCACATAACCTGCCTGAATAAGGGCGATGAACAGGAAAAAGATGTTCAAGAGCAGGGCTGGCGTTTCTACCTGGTACATCTCGGTTTGGTTTGTAATTCTGCCACCGCCCACAATGGTAAACGGGATCACTGAGGCTAGAACCAGAACATGAAAGACGATGGTGCAAGCAAAAATGAAGACCATGCCTTTAGATGCAATCCTGCTCATAGGTTCAGAAGGGGCCAGGTGAAAATAGTGAGTTAACGAGGCTGAAACTAGCAATTTCTACTAATATATGCAATTATCTATATTGGGTTATTCATTCATTTCTTCAAGCCTGATTCTAGCTTCTGAAGAAGTAAAAAAACAATTATTTACTTGATTTCATGGCTTTAACAACTTTGAGTGATGGGTCAGTTGCTAGTTTCTGATATTCTGCGGTTTCGCAACCATATAAAGCAATTTTCCCGTCCTGGTCATGGTGAACGCCCCAACCGTATCGTTTTGTCAAGGGGGAGGCTCTGAAGCAGGGCTGTCCTTTGGAGAAAAACTTTTCTCGTGCCTCTTGGTATTCGTTATGGGTTAGATCGTTGCGGTCTGCATACACTTGGAAGAATACCTCATCAGACGTGTACTTATATGGATGCTTGCTCACTAAGTCGAACTGCATATTCGCGACAGTTTTTGCGTCTCCTTTTACGGGCGGGATTTCCCCGTTGGTGGCTGGGCAATCGTGCGCTACTTCAATAAAGGTATTGATGTAGTTGGTGCTATGTGTTTTCATTTTAATCAAAGTGTTCTTCGGGATTACCCTAGACAAAGTACTAAGATTTATGAAG
The DNA here is from genome assembly GCF_054956755.1 of Rufibacter sp. JT3400010. Lineage (NCBI taxonomy): Bacteria > Pseudomonadati > Bacteroidota > Cytophagia > Cytophagales > Hymenobacteraceae > Rufibacter > Rufibacter sp. JT3400010. The sequence goes on from NZ_JBUDXA010000022.1 coordinate 15,181, forward strand.
TAATGGTACAGTAATTTCTGTTGCTGCGCCTCTTAGTTTATTATTGCTTGGTTTTTGACTGGCAGTACTCTGTCATGTTAGTATAACTGCAGTGTTGCGCTTTCTTTTTTAGGTTTAATCCATAGAAATGATGGTGGCCTGTCTAGCTACCATGCGCCAGGCGTTCGCCCTTTTTATCCAGATGTTGGTGTATTGCCTGGTGACGGTTTTACCTGCGTTGTTGGTGGCTTTTTCTGGCGTGACCACTTCCTTGCCCATGGAAATAGCCAGGTTCTCGACCATCGTGATTTTTTCCACCTTTCTTTCTACCGTTGAGTAGTCAATTTGCCCCGACCGAATAAAACCGAGTATCTGGGGAACGGTTACCACCTGCCCGTATGGGTTGTTGACCACAAACTCCTTCGCCCAGATCTTTAACAGCGTGGTCGTATCTCCTTTCTGGACAGCCGTCATTTCTGCTTGTTCCAGCCTTCTTATTTCTGCTTCCTGGCTGCTTTGCGCAGACAGCGAATAGTTGAGGGCCGTTATAAATACCGAGATTAAAAATAGGTGCCGCATAGTAGTTTGTTTATTGGTGAAACAACAAAACAAACGTAGGGCTGGGAAGACGGAAATTGGTGGTAAAAAATCAGCGTTTTAGCAATGCTTTGTAAATTCCGTCTGGCGAGTTTGCCTGCGCCAGTAGCAGTGACTGGGGCGTAGTGTTGGAGAATTGCCGGAAGTCTTTGACCAGGTGCTGGTAGTCATGGTAGCCGGTATGCAGGGCAATGGTGAGCCAATCAGCGTTTGGGTGCTGCTCTTTCATTTGGTAGGCCCGGTAAAAACGATTGATCCTGGCGTACAACTTAGGCGTGATGCCGGTGAGATGTATAAACCGGCGTTCAAACTGACTGATGGACAAGCAGGCGTCGGCGGCCATTTTTTCAACGGAATAGTTGCTCTGACCTTCGGTGATTCTTCGGGCCACGGCATCTATGGGAAGGAACTCCATTTTAGAGTTGTTTATTTTCTTCCAGAGATAAGCTTCTAGCAAACCGATGATCTCCTGAGACGCCTTGGCATTGGCCATCTGGTCGTGCACCCTCCTAATTTCAGAGGAAAGGAGCGCTTCGCCATCTATGCGTACATCTGTCAATGGGGTAAGGGACTGGCGCAAGAACTTCGACAGCACGCCCGGTTGAAACTGCACAGATAGGATCTTGAAATGAGGGGAGATATGAAAATCAAATCTGGAAAGCTGGGAGCCGTTTACGGCTATTTTTGGGTAAACCGAAGCGAAAGCGGTGTTGGGGTCAACAGCCGTCACATGGCCCTGTAGATAGAAGACCAGACAATGTTCTGTATTAGCCGGAAAAGGTTTAACCGGAATGGCATCATGCTGCCCAGACAAGAAATGCAGCAGCATGTAGTCTTTGACAAAAGGCTGCAAATGCGGGGAGGGCTGCGTAATCTCCTGAAACACCTGTATCATGACTTGCCTGTGCTATAAAGTAGTATTCGTGACTCCTGCATGATGCGTTGCACTTCATTGTCTACCTGGGCGCTGGTGAGTCCTTGGCTAAAGCCGAAGGGGTGCAGCCAAGGGGGGGAGGGGTTTCATTTATTACACAAGGCTAGAGGTTCTGCATTGTTTCCTGTTGTTCCATGAGTCTGTCATTGAGAAGCTTTTCAAGGGCATCAAAATCATACTTCACGGTATTAGACGTTATAGCCAAGGGAGTACCGTACATGTTCATATTGCCTTGCATCAGTTTCCGCTTAAACCCGGATGCCCGGTCTAAATACTTGCTGGGGTTTACGGTGAAAATGAGCAGGAATCTGGTAGACATCACTTGCTCTGTTACTATTTCTGTGATGTCTGCCCAATCAATATGGCCGGCACTTGCGGCATTGGTATTGTCCGTGATTCCGGTGTCATCAATGATTAGTCCAATTTCTTTGTCGAACAGCTTTCTTAGTCCATACACACCTACTGCCCCAAAGAAGACGATGGCGGCTATTCCTACCAATCTTACTATCTGTGGACTTCTTAGAATTGGGGATACAAAAGTATCAGGACGAAGTAAAAAAAGAATTCCTAGAACCACAAACACCATTGAACCTAGTAGAACCAGTAAGATTTTTGTTTTGCTTAATGGAATTTCAATTCTGTTCATTGTTATTGAAGAGAGTTTGAAGGTTTTACTGTACAAGTAGTATTTTAAACTACTATTTTATATGATAGAATTAAATAACTCTTATGCACTTTCAGGATAAGTGAAACACCAAAATCGATAATTTGTAATTCTGATCTTAGTGAATTTATGAATTTTTATTATGTTTTACCAATTTAAATTCATTATTGTTTATGATTACAACAGAATCTCCTCCAATAGGACCTAGGCCTCCTGCTATTTGTCCTGTTTCATAATGAAATGTAATTGGGTCTATAAAAGTATATGATATTGCATTGTATTTATTTTTATAAAGGCCATCTTTGCTTATAGGGTAATTATTAAATAATTCTTTATTATAACTTGGCTTCATTGCCTTTATAAGAGCCTTTTCTGCATCTAGGAAAATTGTTTCTTGTTCTGGGTATTCAACGCCTTGAACAGCTGCAACAATGCTCTCAATCCTTGATTCTTGACCGAATGATTGTAGCTGTATATTTCCTAAAAATTCAAAAGGTAGAATAACTATTTCATTTGCAGGAAGTTGTTTTTCAGTTACAGGTGATTCTAAAGAAAGAATATCTTGGAATGTGGTATGTCCGGTAAGCCGTTTTAATATGCTCTGTTTGGTAGCTTTGCCAACATAATGAACCTTGTATTCTAAAAAAGATTTATAATTGCCTACTACTTCACAAACTATATTTCCATTCCACCAATTTTGAAGTAGCTTTTCAGGTGAAAACCAAATTAAAAAAGTATTCTTTTCTTCTTGTTGTTTTAAAAGAGAGAACCCATGAATATTGTGAAATGGGGGTAAGGCCTGTTTTTTTGACTTGTCAAGAAAATTAAATGAAACTGCAATGGTATCCTTCTCAGTAGAATCAAGGATTGGTTGAATTAAAGAAAGCTTACACTTTAAAATGTTTGGGTTTCCTTGTTGATGGATTTCGAAGTTTAATTTATACTTAAATGAATCAGGTATTACATTCTCAAATGTAATGATGGGTCTCTGCCCTATTACATAGAGGCTTGCTTTTTCAAGTGCTCTTTCAATCAGTGAATCATTTTTTACAACTGCGAATTCGTATGCTGTCAATGGTGCATAAGCTAATCTGGTTTAATAAACTTTTTCTACCCATAAATTTAGCTTAATGTTTAGATTGTTAGCATTTGATTGCTCTTTAAGTAGTGGTGTTTATATCAGTTTATTTAATATTCATCATCTTTATATTTGATTTTAAAGTATTGTTGAGGGTCATAGCCATCACAATAGTTCTTTAGTGTATTTTTAACTTGTTACTAATCTATGAATATCAGCACCGGGTAGATACTTTACATATACTTTCTTACAATAGGTAAAGATATCCGCCAGATACAGAGAAAACTATTCCTTGCCTTCCGAATATAATATATTAGTCACTATTTTATAGTCATAATTGGAGCTTACCACTTGATTTCTCCAAAATAGCCCTTTAACTCAAAACACCTCGTTTCGCCAACCTTCCCCTGCAAAACCCAGAAAGAAATTGCACCTTTGCAAAAGGTTTTGGTCGGTACCTCGTACAAGGAGAAACCGCTTTTCTTATCGGCGCACGCCGAAACACCCGCGATCATGAAATTCGAAGATTACCATATCAACCCCGCCATCAAGAAAGCCCTGGATAAACTGGGCTTCAAGAAACCCACTGATATCCAGTTCAAAGCCATTCCGCCCATTTTGAAGGGGGAAGATGTGCTGGCCATCGCGCAGACGGGAACCGGCAAAACGGCGGCTTTCGCTATTCCGGTGCTGCACATGCTGCACGAGCGCAAGCAGTACGCCCGGCAAGACGGCATCAAGTGTTTGGTGATGGTGCCCACGCGTGAACTGGCTATCCAGATTACCGAGGTGTTCCATACCTTGAGCAAACACACCCGCGTGGAGACCATGACCGTGTTTGGCGGCGTGGAGCAAGCCCCGCAGATTTCCAAGCTGGAAGACGGCATTGATGTGCTGGTGGCCACGCCCGGCCGCATGTTTGACCTGGTGAGCCAGGGCCACATCCGGCTGGAGCGAGTGGAGATTCTGATTCTGGATGAAGCCGACCACATGCTGGACCTCGGGTTTATCAAGGACATACGCGATGTGCTCCGCCATTTGCCCCGCAAGCGACAGACGCTGTTCTTCTCGGCCACCATCAATGAGCACATCAAAGACCTGGCGTACTCGCTGGTGACCAAGCCCATCCGCATCCAGATATCGCCCAAAGACCCAGTTTCCAAGAACGTGGATCACTCGGTGGCCTACATTGGGATGGATGACAAACGGTTCTTCCTGGAGCGCGTGATTAAGGAAAACGAAGGCAGCAAAATACTGGTGTTCGTACGCACGAAGGTTCGGGCCGAGCGGGTGCACGCCGCCATGGAACGCGTGGGCATCAAATCTGACACGCTACACGGCGACAAAGAACAGAAAGACCGATTGGCCGCGTTGAACCGCTTCAAGAAAGGCGACGTGAAAGTGCTGGTCGCCACTGACGTCAGCTCCCGTGGCATTGATATTCCCAGCGTAGAATACGTGGTGAACTATGACTTGCCAGACGTGCCCGAAAACTACGTGCACCGCGTAGGCCGTACCGGCCGAGGCACCCAGAAAGGAAAATCCGTGTCGTTTTGCAGCCCCGAAGAAAAGCCAATCCTGGACGTGATTGAAGAATACCTGGGCAAACCCATCAAAGTGTTGGAAATTGAGAAAGGCGACTACACCGCCACCATTGACTTCTCCGCTGAAGTAAAGCCCGACCTGAAATCCTTGATGAAGGAAATCCATGACTTTGAAGATGCGACGGCTAAGAAAAAGAAAAAGCCAAAGAAGAAGTAGAGGTTTGCTTTTATAATGATAAACCCCTGTGTTTTAAAGCTGCTTTCTATGAAACAGCCCTAAAACACAGGGGTTTATTTTTTGCGTGTTTTTCCTGAAACGGCTCCAAAATAAATGTAGGGGCAATCCCTTGTGGTTGCCGTTTACTTTTGCTGATGAATGTTTTCGGCTATCGTAGGACAGGTCGCGACCTGTCCGTACTTTTTCTGGGAAATAGCATGGGGAAAGAAAAAAGGGCAACCACAAGGGATTGCCCCTGCATTTGCCGTCCCATTAGAACAATTACTTCCTGCTTTCCTTCTTTCCCTTTGTTCCCGCATACTTCCGGTAGAAATAAACGCCCGCCAAGGCGGATGCGGCGAAAAACGCGACGGAGGTCATTTTCTTGAAGTGGTTGGAGGAACTGGGTTTGTCTTCCATTTTGGAGAGGTCCAGGTAGGCGGGGCCTTCCAGTACGTGGCCGTCTACGTCAAAGCGGCTGCCGTGGCAGGGGCAATCCCAGCTTTTTTCGGCTTTGTTGAAGTGCACCAGGCAGGCCATGTGCGTACATACCGCCGAGACCACGTGCAGTTTGCCGGTATCATCGCGGTACGCGCCGTAGTTTTTACCGTCTAGCTCAATGTTCTTGCCTTCGCCCACCGAGATATCTGCGAGTTTTTCTACCTGGCTGCGGTAGGGCAGGTCTTTGAGGTACTGCGCCATCACGTCTACGTTCTCCTTGATGAATTTTGGAGCCGCTTTCAGGGGTTGGTGGCGGGTAGGGGAGTACATCTCGGCCCAGGAATTTTTCTTGCCCAGAATCAGGTCGCTCAGAATCATGGCAGACAGCGTGCCGAAGGTCAGTCCATCGGCTTCAAAGCCGGTGGCTACGTAGATGTCTGAGCCGCTGTGTTTGCGCCCGATGTAGGGCAAATGGTCGGCGGGTTTGTATTGTTGGGCGGCCCAGCGGTATTCAATTTCCTTTACGTCAAAGCGTTCGCGCACGTACCGCTCCAGTTTCTCAAAAGCTTCTTCATTGTCTTCTTTGTGCCCTACTTTATGCGGTTCGCCTAGAATCAAGAGGTACGGGTCGCCTTGGTCATTGGCGTAGGTGCGCATGGAGTGGTGGTGCATGCCGTGGTAATCCCAGAAGGTGCCCTCGGGGTAAGCCGAGTTCAAAGACACCGCTAAGGCGTATTCACGGTAAGGACCCAGCAGCGTGTGCAGAAACCAGATACCTTTGGGAGTATGGGTGGCGTGGATGACCTGTTGCGCGCGTACTTTGCCGTGCTCGGTGTGCACCACATTGGGGGAGCCGTCTTCCACGTACAAGACTTTGGAGTGCTCAAAAATCTGGCAGTTAGGGCCGGAAGTGTGCGCAGCGAGTTCTTTGACGTAGGCCATGGGGTTGAACTGCGCCTGATTTTCCAGGCACATGGCCGCGCTCACCGGAAAAGGCAGCGGCGTTCTGGCTTCGTCCAGATAGGCGGGTAATCCTGCCCGTTGGGCGGTTTCCGCTTCGGCTTGGATAAAGGCGTTTTCGGCCTCATATTCCGTGAGCAGGTAAAAAGGAATCCGCTTGAAGTGGCAGTTGATGTTATAACGCTGCACCAGGCTTTCAATGAGGTCAATGGCCGCGCTTCTGGAAGAGGTGAGTGCTCTTACCGTTTCCTGGTCGTACTTCTTTTCCATGACGCTCAGGTAAGAGCCTACGGTGGCGTACAGGTTGCCGGTAGAGTAGCCGGTGGTGCTTTCGGCCACTTTCAGGGCTTCCAGTACCACCACCCGTTTTCCGGCGGCCGCCAAGAGATGCGCCGTGGTGATGCCCGTGATGCCCCCGCCAATCACCACCACATCGGTGGTCAGGTCTCCTTGTAATCTGGGATAATTGCTTGCCTGGGCATCTTGCCGCCAAATAGAAGTAGTTTTCATAGAGAAAGTCTTGCCGTTAGAATAGAAACATTCCATTTTTAACGCGACGGAGCAAAAAAGGTAGGCGTTATTGGCAAGCGCTAGGTAAATTTGGGAGAGGAAGCACCGCGTTGTTTTAAACTCACGCGCTTCTTCCCCAATGCAACGCCATTTCCTCCATTCCATGCTGCACTACTACACCTCCAAAATTATTCTGATTACCGGCGGAGCCCAAGGCATTGGCCGCGGCTTAGCGCAAGCGTTCGCGCTGGAAAAAGCCCAGGTGGTCATTACCGATATTGACTGGGATGCTGGGGCAGAGGCCATGAAGTGGTTGCAGAAGCAGAACCTGGCCGTAGATTTCATGCCCTGTGATGTCAGCAAGGAAGAGCAGGTGCAGCAACTCATGAACAAGATTCGGCAGCAATACGGCCGGCTGGATGTGCTCATCAACAACGCGGGTATTGCCTCGCCGGCCCGTAAGTCTTTAAGCCAACTGACCGTAGAGGAGTTTGATACGGTGCTGTCAGTGAATCTGCGCGGACCTTTTCTGTGCGCCAAGTATGCGTTGCCGCTGCTGGAGAAAGGCACCAATCCCACCATTCTCAATATCACTTCTACCCGGGCCTTTATGTCTGAGCCCAATACTTTTGGCTACACCGCCGCCAAAGGCGGATTGGAGTCCTTGACCCATTCCTTGGCCATCAGCTTGGGGCCGCTGCACATCCGCGTGAACGCCATCAGCCCCGGCTGGATTGAGACGGGCCCCTGGCAGAAAGAAGGCCAGCGAACCGAGCCGCAGCACAGCAAAGAAGACCAAGAGCAGCACCCCGCCGGGCGCGTGGGCACCCCCGAAGACATTGCCGAGGCCGCGCTTTTCCTGTGCTCAGACAAAGCCGGTTTTATCACGGGCCAAAGCCTGACTATTGACGGCGGCATGACCGTGAAGATGATTTACCACGAATAGCCGTTTTGCTTCTGTTTTCAGGAAAACGGCCTGGTTTAGATAGCAAATGTGCTTGTTTTATTTCATTGCTGGCGTAAACCTTTCGGCCTTGGTTTTCGCTACACAGAAGAGACCATGTGTAGAAAGCCAATGCCGATGTCTCCCGAAAATCCGCTGTTGCTGTATGTCACAGACCCCATGTGCGCCTGGTGCTACGGGTTTACGCCCGTGATCAGAAGACTGAAGGCGTTGTGGTTTGGCAGACTCACCGTGCAGGTGCTGTTAGGCGGACTTAACCCCTATGCGCAGGCTCCCTTGGCTTCCGCCGAGAAGGACAACTTGGCCGTGAACTGGCACCGGTCCCAACGGAAATCTAATTTACCCTTTGACTATAGCTTTTTCTTAAACAAAGAGACCGCCTATGACACCGAACCCGCCTGCCGGGCTTTGTTAACCGTGCGCCACCTTCGGCCCGGTCTTTCCCTGGAAGTCCTGCGCGCCCTTCATTCTGCTTTCTTCGCCGATGGTCTGGATATTACCAATCCCCACGTGCTGGTAGAGGTTGTACGCCCCTTCGGGATTCCTGAGAACCTGTTTCTGGCCGTTTTTGAAACCGAGGAGATCTTCCGGCAAACCCAGCAGGAGTTTCAGCGGGTGGAACAAATGGGTGCCCACACGCTGCCCAGCGTCTATCTGGACCACGCCCAAGGCCCCCGTCTCATCTCCCGCGGCTTCTGCGAACTCCCTGAATTGGAAGAGCGGCTTTTGCAGGCCTTGCAGATTCCTTACTAGGATTGAGAGATTGAAGGATTGATTGAAGGAGAGAATGGAGTTTGGAAAGAGATGCCCTACCGTCTAACAATAATAAAATAGAAACGCTGGCGCGAGTCTCTGACTCGTGCCTACTGTGCTGGGTAGTCTCTGACTACCCTCGCTGCAAAGCAGCGAAACTACGCATTGCAGATAATAAAAGCTGCTGCTCAAATAACCGTTCATTTACCACCCCGCCCTCCGGGCACCCCTCCTAAATTAGGAGGGGAGTTTCTGTCAGCCACTGTTATACCGCTGGCTCCAAAGACCTGCGAGTGTCTGTGTCACTGCCGTTTCCACTCCAAGTTTAAGGAGCTATGGCGCGGAAGTTACTTCCGTGCCTTCCTACAGTACAGTAGGAAACGCGTCTAGTAACAATAAGGCAAGGCACGGAAGTAACTTCCGCGCCATAGGGTGCCATTAATGGCATACATCTTCAAATCTCCATACCTTCAAATCTTCACATTCCATTATAATGCCGCAGAAACAACTCTTCCAACTGCTTCGCTTCTGGTAAATTTGCCGCATGTGCGGCCTGTGCCAAGCTTTGTAATCCATATAAATTCAACTGCCTTTCGCGCTCAAAATAGGCAGGTTGTGTCTTATAATAATTGAGTTGCGCATCAAATCGGGTAGAAAGTAATTGTGTGAGTTCTCTTGCCTCCTTAGTGAGCCCCGCCTGTGCCAGAGGCAGAACCAGGGCGGTACTTTCAAAGTTGTGTGGGGCACCTGCATCTGGCATAAGGGTTAAGCAGGCTTTCAGTACTTTCTGGGCCTGGGCTATCTCTCCGGCCTGTACATGGGCGCTGGCTAATGCCGCCAAGTTGCGGCGGTAGACGGGCGCAATCTGGGTCACAAAGTTCTCTTCGTACGGTTGGTTGGGGTTCGTCAGGCCGGTGTAACGGAATTTCTGTAACAGACTTTCCTGCGTACGCTGCCGGTCAACGTAGGCTTCTGATTGCGTATCTGGGTTGCGGGCGGGAACCAGGCGCAAGGCTTGGCCTTCCAGTTGCAGGAAGGGCTGCAAACCCAGTTCAGACGTTTCTGCTCCGGTGCTGGAGAAGTAGATGGGCCGTTGCCAGTGATTGGAGGCAATCACGTCTAATAGGAACAGATGCTTTTTCTCCAGTGCCTCTGCTTGCAGCTCCCAGGACATTACCTCGGGCACTTGGTTCGCCCGCTCCAATGAGATGGTACCGTTTTGCAGTATGGAGTTCTTGTTTACCGGCAAACTCAGTTTTTTAGTGGGAAGAGCGTTTAAGGTGCGGCCGTCCTGAGTCTGAACCTGTAGGGCTGGGTGATTTTGTTTCAGGAGTTGCAGGTATTGGTTTAAGTCCATGCCGCTGTCCTGCACTGATGGATTGGCGACGTACGGTAGATAATTGTTGTTGCTGAAGGCGTATTGTGATACGGGTAAGGTGCCGGGCAAAGGCGCAGAGTTGTTTACTTGGCGGCGGGCCTGTTCAATGTACCAGTCGGTGTTGAGGTATGTCATGACCAGCACGCGCACATCGGTCCGGAAGCCTTCCACTTCCTGGGCGTACCAGAGCGGGAAGGTGTCATTGTCACCGTTGGTGAACAGAATAGCGTTGGGGGCAACGGAACTGAGTAGATTCTTCGCAGAGTCCAGGGCATGATAGCGGCTAGAGCGGTTGTGGTCATCGTAGCCCTCGGCCAGCAACAGAATGGGAACGGACAGCGCCAGCACCGTAGCCAAGGCTGCCGCTTGAAGCTCTGATTTGAGCAGGCGGCGCAGAAATTCGGCAAGGCCAAGCACTCCCAAACCCATCCAGATGCTGAAAGCGTAGTAGGAACCGGCAAAGGTGTAGTCCCGCTCGCGGGGTTCCACAGGCGGTTGGTTCAGGTATAAGACAATGGCGATGCCGGTAAAGAAGAACAGCAGTAAAATGACCCAGCCATCGGTAGATTTGCGCTTGAATTGGAAAAACAGGCCTGTAACACCTAACAGCAGCGGTAACAGATAAAACTGGTTTCGGGCTTTACTCTGCGAAATGGGCGAAGGTGCCTCGCTTTTTTTTTCCCACGGCCACAACACCCCGGCATGCTGCACATCGCTTTGGCGTCCTATAAAATTCCACCCGAAGTAGCGCCAGTACATGTGGTTCAGTTGGTAGTTCCACAGGAAACTCAGGTTCTGCCCCAAGCTAGGTTTCTGCCCTTGCTGCACGTTCACCCAGTTCTGGTACGCCCGCAAATGCACCGGTTGGTCTGAGTACAGGCGCGGGAGCAGGGTTTTGTTTTTATCGTCATACACCACCTCATATTTGTAATCCACCACCGGATAGTTTCCGTTTTGCGGAGCGTAGATGGGGCCGCCTTTTTCATAGCGCTGCGCCTGCGCGTTGAATTGCGGTCCGTACAGCAACGGCCTACTTCCGTACTGTTCGCGCTTGAGGTAGCTCACAAAAGACAACAGGTTCTCGGGGTTGTTCTCGTCAATGGGCGGGTTGTAGCCAGACCGGATGGGCACCATGAGGTAAGACGAATACCCCACCAAAACCAGCACCAACGCTACCAAGGCATTGTGCCACCGTACGCGTGCGGTTCTTTTCGCCCAGCGCAAGCCGTACATGATAGCCGCCGTGAAAACCAGCAAGAAGAGAACCGCGCCTGCGCCATACGGCAAGCCGAAAGTGTTGACAAAGAACACTTCCACGGCACCCGCCACCGAGGGAAGTCCCGTAATCACGCCTTCCATCACGGTCAGTACTAAGGTTCCGCCAATAAGCAGGGCCAGTAGAACGCCTTTCGTTTTAGGCCTGTATTTCTGAAAATACACCAATAACGCAAGAGCGGGCAGCGCCACCAGATTAAGTAAATGCACGCCAATGGAGAGCCCCACCAGGTAGGCCAGAAACAACAGCCACCGGTCGGTTCCGTGGGTATTGGCCTCCGCTTGCCACTGGAGCGTAGCCCATACCACAATGGCCGTGAAGAACGAAGACAGGCCGTAAACCTCGGCCTCCACCGCGCTGAACCAGAACGAATCGGTGAAGGCGAACGCCAGGGCACCTACGGCTCCGCTGGCTAATAGCAAGAGGCGTTGGGTGGGAGAAGGGCCTTCGGCCGAGAGGGGGAGCAGCCGTTGGGCCAGCAGCGTGATGCTCCAGAACAAAAACAGGACGGTGGCCGCGCTGCTCACCGCCGAGAGGAAGTTCATGCACCAGGCCACTTGGGTGACCTCGCCAAAACTGAGCAACGTAAACAGCCGGCCTATGAGCAGGAACAGGGGCGCGCCCGGTGGGTGGGGCACCTGCAATTTGTAAGCGGCCGCAATGAACTCGCCGGTATCCCAGAAACTGGTGGTAGGTTCCAGGGTAAGTATGTACACCAACAAGGCCAGTAAGCCGGTAAACCATCCCAGCAGGATGTTCCAACGCCGGTAAGTACGCCACTGGCGAGAAACCTGCTTCTCTGTTTTAGGGCTGTTTTTCCTGAAAATGCCGAAAAACGGCAATAGTAATCCCAGCACCACCAGCAAAGGTCCCAGCGTTAAGCCCAGAAAGCCATAGCCTTGCGGCGTTGGGTCTGAAGCCATCAAAATAAACCCCAGGGCAATGGTGCCCATACCCATGAAAAGCCAGCTAAACTGCCGTTTGGTGAACAGGAACGGAGCAGAGGGAGTGGGGTCTGTTGCTGTTTTGAGGGAATCGGGTTTATAGGTTTTCAGGCTCATGTCGGAGGCGTATTGGTGTGCTTCGCAAACATACTCGCTCCCGTCATGCACCTAGGTTAATGGTTTGTAAAATGATGTTAATGAGATGTTAATGCCTTCACAGAGAGGCAGGAATTGCTTACTTTAGCCCCATGAGCCGTCAAAAGATTCAAGTTATTCTGGTGCTGGCGTGCGTGGCACTGGTGGCCTTGCTGAGCGTTCAGTTGGTGTGGCTCAACAAAGCCTACAATGCCCAGGAACGCGCCTTCAACCACAGCGTGCAGGTAGCCCTCACCCAGGTGTCTGACCAGTTGCTGACCAAAAACGGAAAAGTTGTGCCCACTTCGGCGAAGCCGGTAAAGCAGGTAGCCTCCAACTTTTTTCTGGCCGAGCTGAATGTACCCGTAAACCCGGCCGAGGCGAGTAAGCTTTTGCAGCAGGAACTAGCCAAACGGCAACTGCAGGAACGCTATGAGTTCGGGTTCTATAACAGCCAGGATGATACGCTTATGTTTGGGCAATACATTGCGGCTCCGCAGAAAACGGCTATTTCCGGGAAAACACCCGTGATTCGGCATGAGCGGGAGGGAGCGATGCCGTTGTATAACCTGGCGGTGGTGTTTCCGGGTAAGACTTCGTTTATTTTGAAGGAAATGGAATTCTGGTGGTATTCAACGGGCGCATTGCTGTTAGTGGTGCTGTTCTTCGGCTATACCATGTTCCAGATTTTGCGCGAGAAACGCCTTTCTGAGCTCAAAACCGATTTCATCAACAACCTCACCCACGAACTGCAAACTCCCATCACCAACATTGGGCTGGCCAGCGAGGTGCTGCGCAAGCGCGCCGAAACTCTTTCGCCTGACCGCCTGACCCGTTACCATGACCTTATCCATTCTGAGAACGAGCGGCTGCGCGCCCAGGTAGAGCGGGTTTTGCAAATGGCCACTCTGGAACGCCAGGAACTGGCCCTGAAAAAGGAAACCGTAGACCTGCACGCCCTTTTGCAGGAGACCGGGCAGAACCTTGCGCCCCGCTTGCAGCAACGGGCCGGGTACTTGCGGTTAAACCTGGAGGCTACCAATCCGCTTGTTCGGGCAGATGGGTTGCACGTGGCCAACGCCCTTTACAGCCTGCTGGATAATGCCGAAAAATATTCGCCGCAGGCGCCGGAAATTGAGGTGAGCACCCAGAACACCGAGCAGGGCATTCTCATTAGCATACGGGACAAAGGCATTGGCATTAGGCAGGAGTTCCAGAAGTTCCTGTTTGACAAGTTCTACCGCGTGCCCCACGGAAACGTGCATGCCGTGAAAGGTTTCGGGCTGGGCTTGAGCTACGTAAAGGCGATTATGGACGCGCACCAAGGGCAGGTGACTGTTGAGAGCGCCGAGCAGCAGGGAACCTGTTTCCGGTTAGTGTTACCGGTGAACTAAGAAACGTATTTTAAGGCTGTTTTCTGGAAAATAGGCTATTTACGCAGTACTTCCAGAATCTTGTCAGAGACTTTGCTTACTTCCTGGGCGTTATGGTTGGGGAAGTAGTCAATGGCGCAGATGGATTTCTGCAAGTCTAGCCGCCGGGCGTAATGGATGGCGATGACGTGGTCTTGTTCGGTGGCGTAAAACTCCACAGCCTGGTCTACGGCGGGAACGCCTAACCGCTCCATGCGCTGGCAGATGATGGTTTGGACATCGGTGAGGTAACCGCCGGTAATCACTTTCACCTCCGTCATGAGCGGCTCCAGGTCCGTGAGCAGGGTATTTTGTTGCACCACCTTCATAATTATTCCTTTAGAAAGTGAATTTACTTTCCAAAAAGAAGCCTACTGTGAAGAAATCATTATCCTTTTGGCTGGTATATTATCTTTTTGTTACCCTAGAAGGGGTTGCGGAAATTGAGATTAATATTGACGTTGCTTGAACAATTCTTTTTAACACAGGTAGAAGAGAAGAAACCATTTACAGCCGAAAGGATGGGGAAGAAATCTACCAAGAAGAAAAAAGATAAGCCTAAAAACGGCGGAAAGAATATACTGGGCAAGGGCCTGAGCCGACGATTGGAAAAAGCGGTAAAACAACACGGGGCAGAAGTAGTAACGGAGTTGGTGACCGCCCTGATTGCGGCCTACGTGGGTAGCCGGAAGAAAAGGAAAACCGAGGCGAAACTGGCCGAAGCGGCCAAAGCTGCCATAGGAAAAGAAGCCGATGCCGCTATAGAGACCATTCACCAGAGTTCGCATGCAAGTAAAGATCCGTCTGCTACGCCCAATGCGGTAGTGCTGGTGAAAGTGGAAATTTCTGACCAAACTGTTGCTGCACCAACCGCGGAAGTAACCTCCGTTTCACTTCCACCAGAGGAAGCCAGCCCTGAGAATATTTCTGACAATCCCCAGGAAAACGAAAAGCAGCAAGCATAAACCCACCCTTTGTTTCTGGGGCCCGCTACTCCATAAGCCTCTTCGGCAGGTATACTTCTTTTGTTAATAAGTGATGGTTGTATATTGTGTTTTCATTTAGTTTTAATTATTAATACCTTGACTTTCAAGGAGGTGAGGTTCACTCACGTATGGTGCCATTCTAAAGGAAATGCTATGAAAAAGAACCTACTAAAGTTGCGCTGGGTAGTGCTGGCGCTTTTTGTTTTCACCGGTTGCGACTTCTCTGATGATGAGGAACCGCAGCCCGCGGGGAGTGAGTATTTTGTCTCGGCTACCTCAGTGGCCAAAGTTCCCAAAGCGGCCTTGCAAGTCTACGCTACCGCAGCGGGTTTTGCCAGGTTTGTTTCGTACATAGACTATGACATTGAGGTGTACAGGTTCGTTTACAACACCACCTATAAAGGAAGCAACGTGCAGGCTTCTGGTTTGCTCTGCATTCCGCAGAACATGCCGTCGCCCCCGGCGTTGGTAAGTGCGCAGCACGGTACTATTTTCCGGGACACAGAGGCACCTTCTAATTTTCCATTAGGCTTTTCGGGGTTTGAGATTTTAGGCGCGGTGGGCTATGTCACGGTCATTCCTGACTACATTGGGTACGGTACCACCAAAGACATTGTGCACCCTTATTATGATGAAGAGCACTCTGCCTCGGCGGTGATAGACATGCTCAAAGCCGCTAAATATTACTTGGAGCGCGAGCAGATAGACACCAATGACAATCTGTTCCTGATGGGATATTCTGAAGGCGGTTACGTAACGTTGGCGGCCCAAAAAGAGATAGAAGCTGACCCTAGCCATGACCTGGAACTTACCGCCGTGGCAGCCGGGGCCGGAGGCTATGATATTGGCGGCATGCTCAGTGCCCTTGCCACGGTTCCCACCTACGCAGAACCGTCTTTCCTGCCTTTAATTCTCAACAGCTACAACGTGACCTACAACTGGAACCGCCCCTGGACCGATTTCTTCCAGCAGCCGTACGCCGGTAGAATTCCTGCGTTGTTAGACGGCACCAAGAACCGCGAAGAAATCAACAGCCAACTCACTACCTCACCGGCCGCTCTGTTCAATCCTACTTTCTACGCGAACCTGAGCAATCCGGCGGGAGAGCCTGTATTACGGCAGGCCATTGCCAACAACAGCCTGCTAGATTGGAAACCTACCAGCCCTACCCGGCTGTACCACGGTACCGAAGACGAAGCCGTTTTCTACCAGACCTCAGTGACCACTTATGACCGGTTCAGGGCTGCCGGGGCCACCAATGTCACTTTCACGCCTATTCCAGGAGGCATGCACCGCACCAGTATTGAACCCATGATGTTGGACGTGTTGCCGTGGTTTGAATCCTTGAATAACTAAGTAAACGTAAGGAAATAGATACGCAGAGAGCGCCCTTGGACTACGTTCTGAGGGCGCTCTCTTGGTTTAGTAGGAAGAGGATGATAGCGTTTCCAATGTTTTTCCAGAAATTGGCTCTTAAACGCACCAAGTCTTCTGCGCATGAGCACACTCCTCAAAGACGTTTATTCACCTCAGTTTTATGATCGCTTCGCGGATGTGCTGCAAACCGTACTGCCTCACTTTGACAAAGAAAAGTTTACCGCCCTTATCTTCACCCAAGGCTGGGAAAACAAAGAGTTAAAGGAACGCATGCGGCATACCGCCCAGGTGCTGCACCATTTTATGCCAGCCAACTTCTCAGATGCGGTGCCCCTGATTCTCCAAACCATTCAGAAACTACAGGACGAGCAGTTCCCAGTGCGGCACGTGGAGTTCATGTTCTTTCCAGACTATCTGGAAGTGTACGGCCTGGAAGACCTGGAAACCTCGGCGCAAGCCATGGAGCAAATCACGCAGTTCATCAGTTGTGAATTTGCAGTACGGCCGTTCCTCTTGAAATACCCCGAGCAGATGATGGCGCAGATGCTGGCGTGGTCTTCGCATCACCATGCTGCGGTAAGGCGCTTCGCGAGTGAAGGCTGCCGTCCCAGACTGCCCTGGGCTATGGCGCTGCCGTTTCTCAAACGTGACCCGTCGCCCATTCTGCCCATTTTGGAAAATCTGAAAGCAGATCCTTCTGAGTTTGTGCGGCGCAGCATAGCCAACAACCTCAACGACATCTCCAAAGACAACCCCGCGCTGGTGCTGGAGTTACTGGCCCAATGGAAAGGCCACAACCCCGCCACCAACTGGGTAGTAAAACACGGCTGCCGCACGCTACTCAAGCAAGGGCACACCCAAGTGCTGCGGTATTTCGGCTATGAAAGTGATGCCCAGATAGAGGTGCGTACTTTCCAGGTGTTAACGCCTGCGGTGGCGCAGGGAAAAGACCTGCTTTTCTCCTTTATCCTGAAAAACACGTCCGAAACGCCCCAGAAAGTACGGCTGGAGTACGGCCTGTATTACCAGAAAGCTAACCAATCGCTCACGCGTAAAGTTTTCAAGATCAGTGAACGGGTGTACCCGCCGGGCGAAGAAATCACCATTACCCGCAAGCAGAGTTTCAAGCCCATTACTACGCGCAAGTACCACTTGGGCCCCCACCGCGTGTCCCTTATTGTGAACGGACTGGAAAAAGACATCGCAGATTTTATTCTTGTATCTTAGGCTATGGCGCGCATTTTACTTGTGGAAGACGACCCTAACCTCGGGTTCTTATTGCAGGATAGCCTGGAAACAGCCGGGTACCACGTCACGCTCTGCGCAGACGGCGAGGCAGGGCTTTCGGCTTTAGCCCAAAGCGCCTTTGATTTGTGCGTGCTGGATGTGATGTTGCCCAAATTAGATGGCTTTTCAGTGGCCCAAGAAATTCGGCAGCGGAACGTGTCTGTGCCCTTCATGTTCTTGACCGCCAAAGCTCTGAAAGCTGACCGCCTGCAAGGTTTTGAACTAGGTTGCGATGATTACCTGACAAAACCCTTCGGGCTGGAAGAACTGGTGTACCGCGTGAAAGCCATCCTGCGCCGAACGGCCCGTGAACCAGGAACCGTTTCTTCAAAACCGACGATGGGCCTGGCTGAAACGCTTGCCTTCGGTACCTCCTCGCTAGACTTCAAGAACCTGCTGCTGCACGTAGGCGGCCACATTCATACGCTCACAGACCGTGAAGCAGAACTTCTGCGCCTCTTTGTACAACACCCGCACCAACTTCTGCGCCGCGAGGAAATCCTGCAACGCCTCTGGCAAGACGACGGCTACTTTGTAGGCCGTAGCCTGGATGTGTTTATCTCTCGTCTGCGCAAGTACCTTCAACCAGATTCATCTGTAAAGATTACTACCGTCCACGGCCGAGGGTATAAGCTGGAAGTAGCAGAGTGAGGTTTGGTTTAGGAGAGTTTTTGAGAAAACAGACCTGAAACGGTATTGTCGTAGACACGCGTAGGTCTCAGACACTGCAACACATTTTGAGTGAGAGGTGCTGCAGAGGGAACGTAGTTGCTTAGGTCCAAGTCACAGACTTGAACCATGTTTCCTGGTGAATGAATCAGACCTGCTTCTAAGGTAATTTATCTTTGAAAAGATAGCAATACGTGACAGAGACAAGGCAGTGCCTGGTCTCTACAATACCTGCTAACGTCTTCTGCTACTTTCCCCTTTCCAGTCTTCCCCAAGCGCGCCTCGCTTTTGGCCCTGGAATGGCAAAGCTAAGCGCAAATGACAATGTAGGCCGAAAGGGCCGTGCGAGAGGGGAAGACGGGGCCTCGTGGCCGTGAGCGCACGGAGGGAAACGATGAAACAACCCAGCATAAGGGCACTGCATCCACCACCCGCCACGCCAGCAACAGGCAAACTGCATGCACCAGAACACCTATCTTACTTGCTTTCCTTCTTCTCTTCCTTCTCCGCCTTTTTCACCGCCTTCTTCGTTTCCTTGATCTTCTTAAGCTGCTGCACTATATTGATAGAACCGGTTTTCTCCCCATCCATTTCAATGCTCCCCACCACGTCGCTTTTGGGTTCCAGTACCGAGTGCATGGTCATGTGGTAAGGCCAGTCTTTGTCGCCGAAGATGGCTTTAAAGGCGGTTTTCACCGGGGTCTTGATATCTGAGGTGGCTTGTACCTGCACCGGGGTTTTGCTTTGCGCCTTGATGAGGTAGGTTTTTTTGAGTTTGCCAGAGGTAAAAGCGTAGTCTTTCAGCCGCATTTTTATATCATAGCGGCGCACGTAGAAATCAAAGCTGTTGGGGTTGTCTATGAGCATGGTCATGGTCATCTCCATGTTGTCTAGCCCGAAATCCTCCAGTTCCACGTTGACCAATTCCTGCCCCGGGAGCGCGGGTACAATGATGTCCATCTCTTCGTCTACGGTGAATTCCCGTTTCCCCCGGAGGGGTACCTGGCTGAAAACCTGCAAGTGGGCCCGTACTTTTTCACCCTCGCGTACCTGCCGGCGCACCAGTTCACGGGTAACGTTGTGGTTCATGCGCACGGGCAGTTTCAAGGTCTGGGTTTTGCCCTGGCGCTCGGCTTCTGTGAAGGCTTTCTGCCCTTTGGCAATGGTGGTGCCGTACAGCGTGAAGGTATACGTGAGGCTGTCTACCACGCCTGAAAGCAGCGACGGCTGCACGTTGGCCAGCAGATTCATGGTGGCCATCTGCTCATCCAGGCGTACATCCGTAATGCGCACCCGGTCAATTTTGGGGGCAAACAATGAAATCAGTTTTTTGGTGGGCGTGGTGGCAATGATGACCCCGCCAATGACCACAAAAACCAAAAGCAACAGCAAGGCAATTTTCCATCCTTTTTTCATCTCGTTCTATCTATTTTTTACAAGTTCCCTTGGCTCAGGTAGAAGCTTCTTGGACTAACGATGTTAAGGTAGAGGAGTTGGTTACTTCTTGACAATTAAGTATTTATTCATGGTTAGGCAAGGCGATGATAAGTAGGGGCAATCCCTTGTGGTTGCCCTGAACAATTCTCTCGGTAAAGGGCAACCACAAGTGCCCCTGCATCAAGAGAAAACAAAGCTAACACGAGGAAGGAAGATAGAATTAACTTATCAGGCGCAGGCACGTACTTAGGGCTAAGGGGTTATATTGTTTAAATTATATATAACAATAATGCTTTCTACTATCAGCTTACAAAGAACTACCGTGCATGGTCAATCCTCTAAATAGCCGCCGCTATTTCAGCTTTCCTATTTTCCTCTTTTTACTGGTGCTTACGGGCTGCCAGAACTTTCCCAAAGATCCGGAGAAAACACTGGAGCAAGTCACTAACGGAACCCTTAAAGTGGGCTATTCTGAGAATCCACCGTGGGTGGTGAAAGGCCCTACTGGTCCTACCGGCATTGAGCCAGACCTGGTGAACGCCTTCGCTCAAAGTATCAATGCCAAGGTAGAATGGCAGAATGATACGGAGCAGAACCTGTTGGAAAAACTGGAGAAAAATACCCTGCACCTGGTCATTGCGGGCATTACGGATGATACTCCCTGGAAAACCAAGATCGCCTTTACCCGGCCGTATGCCGAGGTGGCGAAAAAGAAGCACGTTCTCTGCGTGATCAAAGGGGAGAACGCTTTCATTGTGAAGCTGGAGAAATTCCTGCATCAGCAAGAATCCACTCTTAAAGCCCAGCTGTAGGTATGAAACCCATCAACAGATTTGAATATCCTGAGGAACTGCAACCGGTTTTTGAGAAAGCAAAAAAGCTGGAATGGATCACCATTGCCTACCTTATTTCCACGGCCTTGCTGGTATACCTGACCATGGGCAATTCGCAGGCCATGAAAACGGCCTGGTTTGAGGATCTATTGAGCTTAACTCCGGCCGTTTCGTTTCTCATCGCGTCAAGGGTGTTCCACAAGGCACCTAACAAAGATTTTCCGTACGGCTACCATCGGGTGGTGAGCATTGCGTATCTGTGCAGTGCCGTGGCTTTGTTTTCAGTGGGCGCTTTCCTGATCTTCGACTCTGCCCTCACCCTGCTCAAACAAGAGCACGCCACTATTGGCATTAAAGTCATCTTCGGGCACGAAGTCTGGTTAGGCTACCTCATGATAGCCGTCATGCTGTACGGCACCTTTCCGGCGCTTATTCTGGGCCGCATGAAATTGCCCCTCGCCAAAAAGCTGCACGAGAAAAACCTGTACACCGATGCCGCCATGAACAAAGCCGACTGGATGACGGCCGCCGCCGCTATTCTGGGAATTCTGGGCATTGGCATAGGCTGGTGGTGGGCAGATGCCGTAGCCGCCCTCATCATTGCCCTGGACATTATCAAAGACGGCTACACCAACCTGAAGCAAGCCGTATTTGACTTGATGGACGAACGGCCCAAGAAAGTAGAAAACCAACAGGACGATCCTTTGCTGGAGAAAGTAAACGAGCTACTAAAGCAGCAGGACTGGATACAGGAATTCGCGTTCAGAATGCGGGAAGAAGGGCACGTGTACCTGGGCGAGGGCTTCGTAGTACCCGCCACCGACCAAGAACTGGTAAACCGGATAGAACAGGTGTCCAAGCAAGTAGAAGACCTCAGTTGGAGAATTCAGGAGTTTGTGCTCACGCCCGTCCGGGAGATTCCCATAACCAGTGAGGAGCAGTGAAAACGAAGGAACTGGTTTTGGACCTGTTTTCTAGAAAGGAGCCGTAAAAAGAAAAGCCTTCCGCGGTAAACGGAAGGCTTTTCAAAGATCATCAGCAAAGAGACTTAGTCTACTTTCTGTTCTACTTTTTTAACGCCTTTTTTAGTCGTGTTTTTCACCGCTTTTCCGGCTTTTTTAGCGCCTTTGGCCGTGGCCTTGGCACCGCTTACGGCTAAGTTCTTGGTTCCTTTACCCACAGACTTGGCTCCCTGCCCCACTTGCTGAGCGCCGGTCTTGGCACGGGCTTTATTGGTGGTGTGGGTAGTGTCCTGGGCCAGTTGGGTGGTTTTTAACGGGTTGTCAGAAGCCTGGGCCGTATTTACTTGTAGTCCGGCGGCTAAAAACAGAGCGGCTAAAAATGTTACCTTTTTCATATTTTATGTAGTTAGGTTCTTGGTTTGTGTTGATGCCTTAAAAACGCAGCAGATAGCGAATGGTTGCTTTTTATAGATGAAAGAAGCATTTTTAATTTTGAAGTAGCCTTGAGAAATAGTAATGTTGAAGGATTTTGTTTTTAGGCTTTTTTCTGGAAAGTAGGCTTTAAATAGCTGGCCGTTGAAACAGTGGGATAAGCTTGAATAAGGACTTGCTTTAACCTTTTTGCTTTTCAGGTGTTTTGGGTGAAAAAGTGCGAAAACAAAAGCTGCGTAGGTGAAAGTTTTAGGCAAATAAACCTTGAGAAAAACCAAACTATGATTAACCACGATTTTGTCACGCTGCCCGTCACAGACGGAACCCAGGTAGACGCGTATGTCGCTTTTCCCGAAGGGGAGGGTGCTTTTCCCGCTATCATTCTGTTACAGGAAGCCTTTGGGGTAAACCACCACATCAGGAGCATTGCCGAACGGTTGTGCCAGGAAGGGTACGCAGTCATTGCGCCAGATCTGTTCCACCGCACGGCCCATCGGCTGGAAGCCAGTTACGCAGATTTTCCGGCCATTGCGCCGCATTACCAGGCCATTACCAAAGAAGGACTCACCGCAGATTTGCAGGCTGCTTATGAGTGGTTGCAGCAGCAGCCCAACGTGCAGCCTGAAAAGATAGGCAGTTTAGGTTTCTGCTTGGGCGGCAGGGTGTCTTTTGTGGCCAATACCGTTTTGCCACTGGCGGCGGCGGTGTCTTATTACGGGGGCGGGTTAGATGCATTGGCCCCAGATGCCGAAAAACTGCACGGGCCGCACCTGTTTTTTTGGGGCGGAAAAGATGCCCACATTCCGCAGGAGAAAATTGACACCATCATTAACGCCGTGAAAGCCGCCGGTAAAGACTACATCAACACGGTCATTTCCTACGCAGACCATGGTTTCCATTGCGATGAGCGGGATAGTTACCACCCGTTGGCTGCCAAGGAAGCATGGGCCACCACGCTCGCTTTCTTTGAGAACAGGCTGAAAGCCTAAGCGCAACACGCCCGTTTTCTCAGGTTGATAGAACAGGGCCGCAGCGAAGCCGTTTATGCACTTACACGTACTATTTCACCCATGGATTTGAAAAAGAAGCTCTTGAAAATGCTGTACCCCTTGATCATGCGGCTGTCTAAGGCAACGGCAAAAGGCAAGGTGTTACGGAATCGGAAAAAAGTGGCTCCGGCCCAACCGTTCCACTCGCTCAGCACCGTTCTGAACAATGGGTCGCCGCTGGATTTCAGTCAATTCAGGAACAAGAAAGTGCTGCTGGTGAACACGGCTTCCAACTGCGGCTTTACGGGACAATACGAAGAGTTGCAGCAATTGCAGGACCAGCAGAAAGATTCGCTCGTCATCATCGGGTTTCCCGCCAATGATTTCAAGGAACAGGAGAAAGACGATGACCAGACTATCTCGCAGTTCTGCCAAATCAACTTCGGGGTAACGTTTCCGTTGGCGAAGAAGAGTGTGGTGGTGAAAACCGAAAATCAGAATCCGGTGTACAACTGGCTTTCAGACGCGCGCAAAAACGGCTGGAACGAGCATCAGCCGGATTGGAATTTCAGCAAATACCTGGTAGATGAACAAGGCATCCTGACCCATTACTTCGGCCCGGCCATTTCGCCCGTGGGCGAAGAAATACAAACCGCCCTTCAGCAGAAACCTACTTCCTGAGAAGTACGCCTGCATGACCGTATCTTACAGGGGTCAACGCAAGGGTTTGATACACAATAAATTGAATATACTTGCTTCCTGAAAATGACTTTAGTGATACTGCAACGCATCGCGCGCGTGTTCACGTGTAATCCTGGACTACTACATGACTAACCGTACCTTCTCCGTGGCTGAAGAGAGCTCTACCAAAGGAAATAACCTGCCTTTTCAGAAGATATTTGAAGTTCAGCCCAGACTCATGCTGCTACTGGCGCCTGACCTGACCATACAGGCGGCCACAGACTCTTACCTGCACGAAACGCTCACCAAACGCGAGGAGGTCATTGGCAGATACGTTTTTGAGGTCTTTCCAGATAATCCGGCTAGTACGGCAGGCTCCACCATGAGCCTGGCTGCTTCCTTCCAGGAGGTGTTAACCAGCGGCAAGACGGTTAAAATGGAGAACATTCGGTATGACATCCAGGACCCGGAGCGCCCCGGCAGCTTTCTGGAGCGCTACTGGACCAACGTGAATACCCCCGTGTTTCAGGACGAAGGCGGCATTTGCTGTATTATCCATGAAATAGTAAACGTCACGGAACGGGAGAAAGCCAAGCGGCAACTGAAAGAAAGCCGGAAACGCGAATTGGAAGCTTTAGCCCACGCCGAACAGCAGCGGAACCGTCTGGAGCGGCTTTTTAACCAGGCTCCTGCCGCGTTAGCCATTCTGGAAGGGCCAGATCTGGTGTTCAACGTCATCAACACCAGTTACCAGCAACTTTTCCCGGGGAGGCAATTGGTAGGCTTACCCGTGTTGGAAGCCCTGCCCGAACTGGCCGGTCAGCCCATTGCGGCTATCATGCAGAACGTGATCACCACCGGTGAGACCTTTGAGGGGAAAGAAGTGTTGGTGCCCGTGGCGCGTTTTGAGGGGCAGGACCCCGAAGATATTTACTGGAACTTCATTTACCAAGCGCTTTATGACGCCCAGGGGCAGATCAATGGCATGTTGATTTTCGCGCTGGACGTGACGCAATTTGTACTCACGCGTCGGCAAGCCGAAGAGAGTGCCCAAGTGCTGCAAACCCTGAACCAGGAACTGGAAGAGCGGGTGGCGCGCAGGACCAGAGAATTGCAGTTGGCCCAGGCAGAATCTGAAAACCAGAAAATAAGGCTGGAACGTCTGTTCATGGATGCTCCGGCGGCCATCTGCATCTTAGACGGGCCAGAGATGGTGTTTGAGCTGGTGAACCCCATTTACCATCAGTTGTTCCCGGGCCGGGAGTTGGCAGGCAAACCCATCTTAGACGTTCTACCTGAGATAAAGGAAAACAAAGTCTACGAGACCTTGCGGCACGTGTACGAGACCGGCCAAACCCATGAAGAGCAGGAAATGCTGATTCCCTTGGTTCGGCCACAGGACGGGGTACTGGAAAACCGCTACTTCAAATACATTCAGCAGGCCCGTTACAATGAGCTGAATCAGATAGACGGTATTCTGGTGCTGGCGTTTGAAGTGACCGAGCAGGTAGAGGCCAGAAGGGCCGTAGAAGACAGTGCCCAGCAACTGCGCCTCATCACAGACTCTTTGCCGGTGCTTATTGGTTACGTAGACAAGGATGTGACATACCGCTTCGCCAACAAGGCTTATGATACCTGGTTTCCCGTTAAGGCCGGAAATTTACTGGGCCGCCGCGTCATAGATGTAATTGGTGAAAAAGCCTACCAGAACGTGAAAGGCTACCTTGACCGCGCCCTGTCTGGCGAACGGGTAGACTTTGATGCCACCATGCCCTACCGGGACGGCTTCACCAAACACATTCACACCAGCTATGTGCCCGATGTGCGCGAAGGTGCCATTCAAGGTTTTTACAGCCTGGTCACCGATGTGACCGATCAGGTAGAAGCCCGCTTGGCGTTGGAAAAAAGCGAGCAGGAAGCCAAGGACATGGCGCGCGAAGTAGCCTTCACCAATGAAGAACTGCGCCTGGCCAACCAACAGCTCACCCACATCAACGCAGATTTAGATAACTTCATTTACACCGCCTCCCATGATCTGAAAGCTCCTATCTCCAACATTGAAATGCTCATGGAGGAACTCTTGCTGGAGTTGCCGCCGGAAAGTCTTCAGCGGAAGGATGTGGAGTGCATTCTGGAGATGATCACCAAAGCCATCTATCGTTTCAGGAAAACCATTGACCATCTCACCGAGATTTCCAAGTTGCAGAAAGACAACCTGCCAGAAACCAAACTGGTGAATCTGCGGGAAACCGTGCAGGAGGTGCTGCTGGACATGGAGCAAACCATCCATAAAGCCGAGGCCCGCATAGAAGTTTCCCTCAGCGATAATGCCCAGCTTCCTTTCTCAGAGAAAAATCTGCGCAGCATTGTCTACAACCTGCTTTCCAACGCCATCAAATACTGCCACCCAGACCGCAAACCCGTCATAAAGGTCAGTTGCCAGCAAGAGGCAGAGTACCTGGTGCTCACCGTGCAAGATAACGGCTTAGGCTTAAACGCAGCCCAACAGGAGAAACTGTTCAACATGTTCCGGCGCTTCCATGACCACGTAGAAGGCTCCGGCGTGGGACTCTACATGGTCAAACGGATAGTAGACAACGCCGGGGGCCGTATTGAGGTGGAAAGCGAAAGCGGCAAGGGATCTATTTTCAAGGTGTTTCTCAGAAATAAGCTGTAAATCAAAACACTTACCTAACAGGAGAATCTGGCCTTTTGAGAATGCTCAGCTTCTTTCTGAAAAGACTGTTTTAAGGCTTCTTTTACAAAAAAATGACGTAAACCAAGACGCACACGCATTCTGTCCCCCTTTGAAGGCAGGGCCGTTAAGTTCTAAAAATTGATATGGTTCAAGTTTTCAACTTGGACCTAAAATGAGCTGAAGTTTGCAAATCAGTAAGGCGTTAGCCTCAAACTCTGCAAGAAAGGCAATGGACTTTACCCCCAGTTTAAGCCTCCAATGTAGAACTTAACGGCCCTACCCTTTGAAGGTGGTGGGGGATGGCCAGGACGTTTGAAGAACCTGAGACACTCACTAAAAGAGTTGAGGATGATTCTCGGAAATACCTGATCAACAAGAGATATCATCCCCCTACCTCCTTCAAAGGGGAACGAAATGCGTGCTTATTGAGAACTGACCGTGTGGATATTGGCGTAGCCTTCTAATTTTGATGCCCGAGTTCACCTGTAAACTAGCCTTTGTTCAGAATCAGGCAACCTTTACCAGAGCAAAGTAGTACCACCTGTCTTGTGGCTAGCCTTACGTAGCGGCATAGCCCGAAGAACGAATACCTATGGACATTTCACAAATTAAGCTAATAGCCACCGACATGGATGGCACCCTGCTAGATCCCCAACATAACTTACCCGCAGATTTTTACCAGGTGTACCAAGCCCTCAAAGACAGGGGCATTCTGTTTGCCGCCGCCAGTGGAAGACAGTACTACAACCTAAGAAACCTGTTTGAACCCATCAAAGATGAACTCATTTTCCTGGCCGAGAATGGCAGCTATGTGGTGTATCAAGGAGAGGAACTGCTGGTGCAGGCCCTGGACCCCACTCAGACCAAAAAACTGATCCAGAAAGCCAGGGAAGTGGAAGGGGCCTACATGGTGCTCTGCGGAAAGAAATCTGCTTACGTAGATAACACCGCCCCCGAATTCATGGACCAGGTAGCGCTGTATTATGACGAGGTGAAAGTAGTGGACGATCTGCTGCAGGTGGAGGATGACCAGTTCCTGAAGATAGCCATCTGCGAACTGGGCGGCGTAGAAGAAAGCAGCAACCTCCATTTTCAAGAAGAAAGAGCGCACCTGCAGATCACCGTTTCAGGTAAAATCTGGCTGGACCTCTGCCACCAACAGGCCAACAAGGGCCGGGGCATGGAAGTGATTCAGCAGAAATTCAACATCACCCCAGAACAGACCATGGTCTTCGGCGATTACCTCAACGACCTGAAGATGATCCAGAAAGCCCACTACAGCTATGCCATGGAAAACGCCCACCCAGATATAAAAGAAGCAGCCCGGTTCACTGCCAAAAGCAACAGCGAGAACGGCGT
This sequence comes from Rufibacter sp. JT3400010, assembly GCF_054956755.1. NCBI lineage: Bacteria > Pseudomonadati > Bacteroidota > Cytophagia > Cytophagales > Hymenobacteraceae > Rufibacter > Rufibacter sp. JT3400010. The sequence continues at coordinate 42,677 of NZ_JBUDXA010000022.1, forward strand.
TTTGGAAGTGCTTCAAAAGCTAATTGCTGAAGAGAAATAAGTATAGAGTAATGATTTCACTCGCTCGCGTCCCGCGAGTGTGAGTTACTTGTGGCGTCCCGCCGCTAAGGAATGTATTGACCGCTTTTAAATGTATTAATCGCTTTTATTTAAAAAGTCCAACTCGGCCAGAGGCCGAAAGTAGCTCACACTCGCGGGACGCGAGCGAGTGTTCTGTTTTAATTTATCATTACGTTTTTCCGGAATTAGGAGCGGGCAATTAGGAGTTGCTTGAGCAGGCAAAAACTCTCGTTTAGAAGCTGTTTTCTGAAAATCAAACCTAAAACGCGGCTACCGTATAGGTTAGAGTAAGTTAAAGACCAATTACCATGGATGAGCAATTAATGCAGGCGGTAAACGAAGCCGTTGCTAAAAAGAAGTTTCTGAAGATTCAGTACCGCACCGAATTGAGTGAGTTTCTGACCGTTACCACTATGATTAAGAAAGTGGAGGAAAAGGAAGGAACACCATATTTAGAGTTAGTCACCGGTCAGGAAATTCCGTTCGACCAACTGGTGAAGGTAGGCGATGTGGCTTCCAACAACTTCACCAGTCGGGATTTTACCTGTGACTGCTAACCTCGCAGAGTTAAATTCTGGGCAATAGACAGAACGGCTTAGGAACGACAAACGCAAGTTTCAGGACACAGCTAGCCAGTTATGACAAGGGCTTTCATCTACCAAGATGAAAGCCCTTGTCATAACTGGCCTAAATAAAAAGAAGCCGTGCTTAGCGTGCGAAAGTAGTTCGTGAACCGGCTCTGCGGCTGTTGTCCACGCTCCAGATGCCCGAGCCATGCGCAGCAATGTACAGGAATAAGAAGCAGTACAACACAGCCAATTCACCTTGGTTCACCACCGGTGACCAGCCTTGAGATGCATGCGCCATGAAATAAGCCACTGCCATGGTACCACTGGCAATGAACGCGGCCCAACTGGTTAAGAAACCAATCGCAATCAAAATACCCGCTACCAGTTCAATGATTCCGGCTACCCCTACCAGCGAAGCTAATTCCGCAGGGTCTTTTTCGCCTGGCCATCCGAATAACTTCTGTGAGCCATGCATCGCGAACATTAACCCAGAAACAATGCGCAAAAGGGCATAAAAGACGGAAGCATATCTTCCTACAACTCTTTCCATAGTAAATGATAATAAGTGATGTTGTTCTGTAAGCAACCCTCACATAACAGGGGGAAGTGAGTAGTTTTACGAACAGGTCTATATATAGTTTTGGGTTAATATAGCAGTTTGGGTGTCATATCTCCCCAACTCATTGGCAGAAATTGTCAGTAACCTTCACCTATCATTAATTTGAGACCTTGGTTTACACTGGTGCAACCTTGAGGCGTTGTTGATCAAACACATCCTTTTTCCGGTTCTTGTTAAGTCCACCCAATCTTTGTGGTACCTGAAACTCTTACTTTAGCCAGAAGTCAATTGAACAGAAAGGCTAATCCCCCAAAGAGAAAGTCTGCTTTGTAGGTAAAGCGCATGGTGTGCTTTTGTGGTGAAACGAGAAGAAAACGGTAATGGGGTTGGCTGTAAAAAAGGGAGAACCAACAGGTGTAAAGAAAGGAATTTTCGGATGGTCTGCTAATGGTGAGGTAAGGTTTGACAGTGTTTCTGTCTTGTATAAGCGTCCAAAAAGATAACTCCGCGAGTGTGTTGATTTTGCTTAAAATTTAGTATTAAACCACTATGTTGTTGGTGTTGTAGTTAGAAATACAGTGATGAATTTGTATTTTGCTGAAATGCTATAACTTAGAGACTTGAAATAAATAACCTATCCAAAATCTTTATTTACATGTTTAAAGCTCCGTTTTCCTTTAAAGGAAGAATCAGAAGATTAGAGTATGGCCTCAGCTATGTAGGCTATATGGTATTTGCCTTCTTTACCGGTTTGGTTGATCCGGCTGTTGATGGTGATATAGCGTTGTTCTTTTTTGCTTTGTATATTCCCTTTGCCTGGTTCCTATTTGCTCAGGGTGCCAAAAGGTGCCATGATAAAGGAAGATCGGGGTGGTATCAGCTGATTCCTTTCTACGTGTTTGCCTTGCTTTTAAGCGATGGAGAACCCTATGGAAACGACTACGGCCGTAACCCGAAGGGAAAGGACGAGCAAGCAGCAGACTTTTTTAATCAGGAGCCCGTTATGGAGTAAAATCTACGTTTCAATTACTCTGCATTTCAGGCCTGTTTTTCACAAAGCAGGCCTGAAATGTGTTTAGACCTTTCCTTTTGGCTAATCAATGTTTGGGGAGAATGCAGTCAGTCACCTTTGTAGGTAACGGAATTTTTGGGGTAGTTTGTCAAAAGAGCATTTTCAAGAGTACAGGCAAAAAACGGGTAAGTTTTTCTTATTAGTAATACTTTTTTAACCTCTTTTCCTGAAAACACCTTCAAAAAGTATTAGCCATTGGAAAAATTAGAAGGTAAATAGGAAATTATCATCAGGTTAGCTCTCAATCAATTATCTTAATGGATTAAAATACTTCTACTACTGAACGCACCCGCTGAAGCGGACTAAAAAGAGATTCTATGAACAGGCGAACCGCCGTGAAAGGGCTGCTGGTTTTTACGGGTGGGCTGATGCTGCTTCCGTCCTGCCTCACGCAGGAAGGGAAAGCCTCCGTCAAGCTGAAGTACCTGGAGGTGTCAGCGGAAGAAGAGAAGATGCTGGGTGAAATAGTGGAAACCATTATTCCTACCACAGACACAGCCGGAGGCAAACAACTGGGCCTGCACAAATTCACCCTGAAAATGGTGGATGATCTCCATAGTCCTGAGGATCAGAAAATCTTTTTGGACGGAATGGAAGCGTTCCGGAAGATGACCAAAAAGCAGACGGGCAGCTCTTTCACAGAATGCAGCTTGCAACAGCGGCAGGAAATCATTGCTGCGGTAAACGCTGGAAAAGCGCCTGAAGAGGTAGTCGGTTTTTACAACATCCTGAAAAACCATACCATTACCGGTTACCTCAACTCAGAACTGGTCATGACCAAGTTGCGCATTTATGAACTGGTGCCCAGCCGGTACATCGCCTATTATCCCGTGAAAGCCTCAATCATCCAAAAAAATGGCTAATTTAAACGTAGACAGTGTAAAGCAGCGCACCTTTGATGCTATTGTAATTGGTTCTGGGATGAGCGGCGGATGGGCAGCCAAGGAGTTCACCGAGAAAGGACTGAAAACCCTGGTGCTGGAGCGCGGGCGCGATGTGAAACACATCAAGGATTACCCCACCACCAACATGATGCCGTATGAGTTTGAGCACCGCAACGAACTCACCTACGAGATAAAACAAAAAGACCCCATCATTAGCCGCTGCTACGCGTTCCGCGAAGATGCCATGCACTTTTTCGTGCGTGATTCTGAGCAGCCGTACGTGCAGGAAAAACCCTTCGACTGGATAAGAGGCCAGCAGGTAGGCGGAAAGTCCTTGTTGTGGGCGCGGCAAACGCAACGCTGGAGCGACCTGGACTTTGAAGGCCCCGCCCGTGACGGTTTTGCCGTGGACTGGCCCATTCGGTACAAAGACCTGGAGCCCTGGTACAGCTATGTAGAGAAATTCGCCGGAATCTCGGGCAACAACGATGGTCTGGAAGAACTGCCCGATGGCGAGTTTTTGCCCGCTTTTCCGCTAAACAGCGTGGAGGATCATTTCAAGAAGCAACTCAAAACCCACTACGGCAACCGGCACGTGATTAGTGCCCGCTGCGCACATCTTTCCAAGCCCACCCAAATTCACCTAGACCAGGGACGCGCGCAATGCCAGAACCGTATTCTGTGCCAGCGCGGCTGTCCGTTTGGCGGGTACTTCAGCAGTAATGCCTCTACGCTTCCGTGGGCCGAGCGCACCGGCAACTTAACCTTGGTGCCGCATGCGGTGGTGCGGGAAGTGATCTATGACGAGAAAGCGGGAAAAGCTACTGGCGTGCGCGTCATCAACGGGCAGACCAAAGAAGAAACCGAGTATTACGCGCCGGTGATTTTCGTGAATGCCTCGGCCTTCAGCACCAACCAGATTCTGCTAAACTCCACCTCGTCAAGGTTCCCTAATGGCTTAGGCAATGATAATGGCCTGCTGGGCAGGTACGTGGCGTTCCATAATTACCGCGCCCGCATCACCGCTGAGTTTGAAGGCATGCAGGAGTACGCCACCGATGGCCGTAACCCCGCGGGCGGCGGCTATATTCCGCGTTTCCGAAACCTGCATAAACAGGAAACCGACTTCCTTCGCGGTTACGCAGCTGGCTTTAGGGCAGATAGGAGCAAGGTGGAGGATAGGTCTGGTTTTGGGGCAGATTTGAAAAAAAGCCTGCTAAACCCTACCTGGGGAACCTGGAAAGTAGGTTCGCACATGATGGGCGAAACCATTCCCAAAGAGGAAAGTCAGCTTAGTTTGAGCAAAGAAAAAGATGCCTGGGGAATTCCGCTGCTCAACATCAACATTGGCTATGATGCCAATGATGATAAAATGGTCGCCGATTACCACGCCCAACTGGAGGAGATGTTCACCAAAGCCGGCTTTACCAACATCCAGAAAACGGATTCAAAACAAGCTCCCGGGCTGGACATCCATGAAATGGGCGGCGTTCGTATGGGGCATGATCCTAAGACGTCGTTGCTAGGCAAGTACAACCAACTGCATGCCTGCCCCAACGTGTACGTGACCGACGGTGCCTGTATGACCTCTACTTCCACCCAAAACCCGTCCTTAACCTACATGGCCTTGACGGCCCGCGCAGTAGACCATGCCGTGGGCGAGCTGAAGAAGCGGAATATTTAGATATTACCTGAGCTGGAGAAAGGAGGAAGCCTTATGTCATAAGAAGTACAAGGCTTCCTCCTTTTGGTAGGCATTTTGCCTCAGAAGAGAGTTAGGACAAGCGTTTTCCGGGTGATTTCTTGTAAATCAAGTAGGATTACGTAGAAACTCAGAGAGATGGGTTTACTAGATTAGGGATTGAAATCTTATTTTCTGGAGAAACCATGTTCTCCCGGCAGTTTGCTTCCCGGTGCCATAGTTTAAGGTTTTGGGCGTTTCGTCAATTACTTTGTAGTTAGGTCAAACACAGAAGAAACGAAGGTGCCAAAAAGGTCTGTTTCTTCTGTATATTCTTTATCTCTTTTGACTACCCTTACCGCTACCAGGTTTAACTCAGGAACAATAATCAGGTAATTTCCCCAAGATCCTGTATGATAGTACCCTTTCAATTCTTGGGCAGTGGTTTTTATTTTAAATAAAGCACGGGGGCCGTTGGGTAATTTCTTCGTCATTGACTGCATGGTAGCTTGCCAGTTAGGTCCTAGCGCATTTTGAAGCCCTTTGGCTAATTCAGCATCACTGCTGAAAGAATGGTTCAGGAGAGGTCTTAATTTAGTTAATACACTGTCTGGCTCTCCTTGCTCTTTCAGTTTGGTTAGCTGTTCCTGGTCTAAAAGGATGGTGCCGGTTTTCTTGCGATACAGATTCCACACCAGTCCTATCTCTGGGTTTATCTGCTGACTCTGCACAATGGCTGAGTCGGCCCATCTTTCTTCAAAGAACCTTTTGCCGTTGTAGATTCCTTTGTGCAGCATTAATTGTCCGAACTTAGCTAAATCTTTGGGAAGAAGATAAAATCCTGCATGTCCCTGGGGTGTGCCAACTCCATCGCGTTTCCATTCAAACTGAGTGATACCCATGGGAGCAAAGAACTCTTCTTCAAAGTACTTATCCATCCGTTTTCCGCTGGCTTGTTGTATGATGCCTGGCAACAGGCAGATGGCTTTGTTGTTGTAGCTGTACACAGTGCCTGGTTTATCGGTCACTTCAGCCGCCAGCGCCAATTTTACCAAATCTTCTCCGGCACCTTTGGGCCCTGTTTCTATCTCCAATCTGGAATTGCGCTCGTTCTGTAGACCCGAAGTATGACTTAAAAGCATTCGTAACGTAATAACCCGCTTCTGGCCTTGTCGCCATTCGGGGTAAAAATCAGCTACCGGCTGGTCAATACTCTTAATCTTTTTATCATTCAGCAGCTTTGTGATTGCCACACTAATCAGGGCCTTGCCCACAGAAGCCACATAGGTAGGTGAAACCGGATTGCCAAAGTAGTCTTCTACTAAAACTTTGTCGTGTTGGATAAGCACCAGGCCATCGCTGTGGGTTCTTCGGGCTTGCGCCTTCAGGCTATCTAACCTGGTTTTGGAAATAGATTGGCAGAGGGAGGAACTGTAGACAAATAATAAGAGAAGAAACAGGGGAAAGCGCATACTTATGGACGTATAAGTTCTACAGATTCAATTGTTGGGCTATGAAATAGGATGCGTTTTGCTTTACTATAATTCAACTGGAAAGGCCAACCTTAGATAATCAGGTGCTTATTTCAGGCCAGACGTCAATCCTCAAATCTGAAAAACAGCTTAGTTGAGGTAGTGAAAATATGCTTACCGTACTACTTGGGGATGCAGGCAAATATAGCCTAAACCTCTTATTCTTAAAGATATGTATGATAGAAGAAAAGAATGAATCCCATCAGGTAAGTTCCTTGATCCACTGGTTCTGGAAAGTAGCTTAAAAAGGCCTATGTTCTACACTGAAGACTTCTAATGGTAAGTGTATAGCAGAGGAATGAGTTATATTCCCCCGTTAAACCAAACAGAAAACGTTAAAAAGCCATTTGAACACGAAGCACGGAAGCATACCGGAGGCGTCTGCAGGCCGCGTACAGTGTTTCATTCTCCCCCAAAAGGTCATAGATTTTTACATCATCAAAACCGGGGCGCCAGAAGCTACCGCCGGTTGGTAGATAAGGATTGACCACGCAGGTGATTTGTTTCAACTCAGTTACTTCCAGAAGTCCCCAATTGGTGGGTAGTTCCTCTGGTAGAATTACTCCGGCAGGAGCAAAAAGAAAGCGGTATTGGCCCAAATCTGCTCCGGGTACGTCATGGAACTGAGCTTGTCTGTCTTCCAGAAAACCTGGGCGGGAAAGGTAAATTTTAAGGGTGATGGTTCTTCCAAAGGAACCTATGCCAATAAGAAAAGGAACCTGTTCTTCTAACTCTACTTCAGAGGCCACTTTAAAAGCTGTGACGCAACCGCCCTCCTTTACTAGCCACTTACAAGCAGGTGCAATTATATCTTCGTGCGTCATTGTACTCTGGTTTCAATGCAACTAGCCTGCAAAGAAAGCAACTAGGATTGAAATCTATGTTGCTTTCTTTGTATTAATACACTAACAAAAAAGAAATTGGTTTCTCAGGGTCTCCTATTCCTTGCTTACTTTCTACTTACTAAGCTGTTTTGGAGGTAGGGTGTTTGTGGCTTGTTTTCTGAAAATAAGCCACAAACACCCATTACTAATCTAGTACTTCAAAGTAACCACGTTTGCCAATTCTCACTTTCACCGGTAATTTGGTGAGTGCTACCAGGCTTTGGGCATCCATAATCTTGGCTCCGTTCACGGTGACGCTTCCGGCCTCAATAAGCCTTTTCAGGTTAGACCGGCTTTCTTCGGTTTTCAATTTTTTGCAAAGGTCAAGCAGCCGAAGGTTTTCAGCTTGTTCAAGGCCCAACGTGCTGATCGAAAGGCTGGTAAATTCCTTTTCCTCAAACTTCTTGTTCTGGAACTGGGTCTGGAAAAACTCCTGGGCTTGTTGAGCGTCTACTTCAGAGTGGTATTGTTGCACCACGTTTAGCCCAATCTTCTTTTTAACCACCATCGGGTTTTCGCCTTGTTCCAGTTGAAGGAGTAGTTGTTGCTTTTCTATTGGTTTGAAATCAGTGACCAAATGCAGGTACTCTGGAAGCAGGGCGTCTGGGATAGACATAATCTTGCCGAACATCTCCTGAGGTTCGTCGGTGAGGCCTACAATGTTGTGCTCTGATTTGCTCATCTTGGCCGAGCCGTCAATGCCTTTGAGCAGCGGCATACAGAGAACTGCCTGGCCGGGTTTTCCCTGACCTTCCTGTAACTGACGACCCATGGAGCAGTTGAAGAGTTGGTCGGTGCCGCCCATCTCAATATCAGCGTTGATGATGACCGAATCATGCCCTTGCAGCAACGGGTACATTAACTCATGCAGGGAAATGGGCATGCCTTTCTCAAACCGGTTGTTGAAATCGGTGCGCTGCATAATCTGGGCCAGGGTTGCTTGGGAAAGCAATTTGATGGTTTCGGTCATGTCCATGCTGCCCAGCCACTCAGAATTGTAGCGGATCTGACATTTGCTCACGTCCAGAATTTTGGACAGCTGGTTCACGTAGGTCTGGGCATTGGTTTTCACTTGCTCGGCGTTCAGGGGCGGGCGTGATTTGTTTTTACCGGTGGGGTCGCCAATACGGGCGGTAAAGTCCCCGATGATGATGACAATGGTGTGCCCAAACTCCTGAAACTGCCGAAGCTTCTTCAACACCACGGCGTGGCCCAGGTGCAGGTCTGGTGCGGTGGGGTCAAAGCCCAGTTTGATGATGAGTTTCCGGTTTTCTTTTTCGGCGAGCTGTAGCTTTTCTTCCAGCGCATTATCTGGGAGGAAAATCTCCACATTTTCTTTCAATACAGTTACTGGTTCTGCGGCGTTCATGCGTGATAAAGTGATTAGTTGGGAAAATGGATTTGCTTAGAAAAAGCATCAGGCAGGACCGGGCAGAAAACAAAGAAGCCCAGGTCCGTGAACCTGGGCTTCTGTATGATGCGGTGTTTTTATTCCAAATCAAAGATAGCAATCCCAGGCTACGGCTATTTTGCAATAGGTAGAATAGGCTGAGTAAGGATAAAAGGATTGCTGGTGAAGGGTCATTTGTTTTTTATTGACTTGCCGCAAAGGAAAGAACACTTTTCTAAAACTCCAAATTTTGTGTTTCAGGCGTTTGCTTTGGAAAAGAGACTTGAACCAGAAACATCTTGGAAATAATAAAGCGGTCAGGCAAAGAATACTTTGGCCAGAGCTACAGCGGTGATCAATAGCCAGATGGAGTTCAATACCCAACTGGCGTGGGCTTTTTTATGCACTGCGTATAAAATCAGGAAAAAGCAGCCTAACACGTTCATGAGTAAATATTCCATAGATTGGCTGCTAATCAAGTTAAGGCTGTTTAAACTGAACGCTAAAAGTGAAAAGAGGGCACCAGCCCAGCCAATGGCTTCTCGTAGGTATTTCTGAAAGAATAACATGTACTTCTAATTTTGTACAAAGTACGGGCAAAGAAGAGGCCGGAAAAATGCTACTATTGAGTTAACTAATGCATAAATCAAATCACAGGCGGTGGATATACAGCAAATAAGATACTTTTTAGCCTTGGCAGAGGAACTGCATTTCTGGCATACAGCTGAGAAAATGTTCATCACGCAGTCGGCGTTGAGCCGGCAGATCAAAGCGCTGGAAGAGGAACTGGGGGTGCAGTTGTTTGAGCGGAGCAAGCGCAGTGTGAAACTTACCCAGGCCGGGGCTTTCCTGCGTGACCGCTGGCTTCTGCTCCTGGAGGAGATCACGCGCACGCACCGGCAGGCCCGCAAAATCCACGAAGGCGCGTACGGGTCCATCAGCATTGGTTATCCTGGGTCTGTGGCGTACGGGTTTCTGCCCGAAGTGGTCTCCCGCATTGCCCACACCTTGCCTGAACTTAAGGTTGAGTTGGTAGAGCCCATTGATATCAGTTTTGAAGAACTGTTGCTGAACTTCCAGATGGACCTGGCCATCAGGCGTGACCCCGCCGAAAACCCCGCGCTGCAATCCTTGTGCCTGTACTCAGAACCGTTCGCCCTGATTGTGCCCCAAGACCATCCCTTAACCGAAGAGAATTTTACCGGGCTCCAAGATGTGCGGGACGAGAAGTTCATCTTGTCTGGACTGCACCACAGAACGTTATATGTGAACAGCCTTCGGCAGATGTTCAAGGAATACGATTTTACTCCTAACGTGTACATTGAGTCTGATTTCGGGGCCATGATTCTGGGTCTGGTCGCCAGGGGTTTAGGGATTTCCGTGATGCCCAGTTCCTACGCCTTCGGGGCACCGCCCAATGTACGGTTCATCCACCTTCCGCAGAAAGTGAACCTCTACGTGACCTGGCGAAAAGATGACACCAGCCCGGTGCTCAGGAATGTGCTGGAACTGGTACAGCAGATAGCCCGTGAATATGAAACAAAATCTCCATAACAGCGCCCGTGGGAGTTGGTCATGCCTCTTTGCTGCGCGATGTTTAAAGGGAGCGAGAAGGTATATAAAGCCCCTTTTGGGCAAATAGTTGAAAAGCCGGTGTTCTATTGTGCAGCCAGAAAATCCTATCTATGCGCTGGAAGCATAAAACTCTTCAGGGCTTGTTTCAGCAAAATAAGCTCAAACCATTTTTACGAAACAGCGCCTTCCCTGCCAACCGCAAACCTAAAAAAGTCTACTATTGGTGGGGAAGACGCTGTTTCGTTCTCAAAATAAATGACTGTTATTGAGGTTGTTGCTGGTTGCTGTTCCAGATGTCTTTCTGTATTTTCCAATGGTCGTTTTCCCGCTTCCAGACTACCATGTACTTACCGGAGTCAAGGGGGTGGCCACCCTCGCCGGAGAGGGTATAGGTGCCCAGTTCTATGGCGGTCAGTTCCATCTGTTCCACCTCTACGGTGTCTAGGGTGATTCCTTTCACGCCCGTGTCCATGGCACTTTGCCAGTACTGCCCAATGGCGTCTCGGCCTATGATGGTGTCGCTGCCCGCAGGCAACAGCAGGGCGGTTTTGGTGTACAGGCTGGCTACGCCCGCGGCATTGCCCTGGTTAAAGGAAGAAACGAATTTTGAATTAAGGCTTTTGACTTCATCGGTAATGTCTGTGCTGAGTGCTTCCATAGAGTGAAGGGTTTGCAAGAAATGGTTGAAGTAATAGTAAGTGCCAGTAATTCAGGAGTCTCGCAGACAGTACTCAGAGTATTATCTGACTTTTCTCCCCGCCGGAGTGCCAATGTACTTTCAAACGATTGCCCGAACCGTAAAGATGCGAAGCTGGGCAGTTGTGCTATCAACTAAATGTGTAAGTAGTTCCGCGCAGAAACGCGGGAATAGGGAGTAAATGGAGGTAAGCTGCTTACTGCCTGTTTTTATGAAGATAGAAATAAACCAGAGAATTCAGAAACAAGGGGCGAAATATACATCAGTTTCAATCCTAATTTTCTTTTTGGCAGCGAAAATGGTGCGTATGGGTGAAGAAATAAAAAGGTGCGTTGCTGCCTTACTCTGCGGGTTACTAAGTACCAATAAGCAGGGAATGGCGTACACTAAAATTCTCCCTGAGTGTGAGACAAAAAATAAGATAACTTTGCCCCATCAGAGACAGTAAGCGCTATCAAAACAGGAACACTATGGACATGACGTTATCGCAGGAAAACTCCTCGCATAAAGAGATTGAAAAGGCCCTTGAAAATCAGCTTAAAATAACCAATACCATCACTGATAACGCTACTGTGGCCCTTTTCATGATGAATGACAAGGGATACTGCACTTTTATGAACCCTGCCGCTGAGAAGATGACCGGGTATACGTTTGCTGAAGTGCAGGAGAAACCACTGCATTACGTCATTCACCACCACCATCCAGACGGCACGCCTTATCCAATAGAAGAATGCCCTATTGACAGGGCGCTTCCCACCAACAGTGACGTACGGGCTCACCAAGATGTCTTTATCAGGAAAGACGGGACCTATTTCCCGGTGAGTTGTGCGGCTAGCCCAATCTTTGAGAATGGGGTGCCCGTTTCCACGGTGATTGAGGTAAAGGATTTAACGGAGGAAAAAGCAGCTGAGAAGGCTTTGCGCGACAGCGAAGACAAGTTCCGGTTTATGGCTGAATCCTTGCCTCAGATGTTCTGGACCACCCGGCCAGACGGGTATTGTGACTATTACAACCAGAAATGGGTAGAATACACCGGCTTGTCTATGGAGCAATTGTATGGCTTTGGTTGGTTAGACACCGTGCACCCAGATGATAAAGAAAACGCTAGAATTGCCTGGCTAAAAGCGGTAGAAAACAAAGTAGACTACCAGGTAGAGTACCGGGTTAGGCGGGCAGATGGCAAATACAGATGGCATTTGACCAAAGGGCTTCCCCGGTTCAATGAAAAGAATGAAGTGGTCATGTGGGTAGGAAGCACTACTGACTACCATGAGCAGAAAGGTTTGGTAGAAGAATTAGTCACGGCCAATGAAGAACTGGCGGCTTCTTTTGACCGTGAGGTAGCTGCTTCCCAGAAAGTTGAAACCCAACGCCAGATGCTGCATGATATTTTCATGCAAGCTCCTGCCCTTATCGCCATCCAGCGCGGCCCAGAGCATGTGTATGAAATGGTCAATCCGCATTACCAGAAATTAGCCCCCGGCCGAAACTTCATAGGTCTGAAGGTGGAAGACGCATGGCCAGAATTGAAAGAACAAGGCTTTTTTGATTTGCTGGACAATGTCTACAACACCGGGGAGTCTTTTGTTGGCAATGAGGTACTAGCCAAGATTGACCGGTATGATAATGGGGAGTTCTTAGATACGTATTACAATGTGGTGTACCAGGCTTTCAGAGAAGAAGGTAAGATTGTGGGTATCATCACCTTTGGATTTGAAGTGACAGACCTGGTAGAAGCAAAGCGAACTTTACAGGCAAATGGAAACAAATCAGTAGAATAATTTTGTTCGCCATTACGGGTGACCACCCACAACACTAAGTTCCTTTATGCTACATACCCAGCTGAACCTTGAACGGTTTGATATTCAGCAAGCTAGAATCAAATTTATTTTATTTAAATCAAAGCTGCGGGCAATTTTGTACGGAGGCGGAATAGATGAATCTATTCTTTCTCCGCGCGAGAATGCATTAGGCCAATGGCTTTATAGTGATGCACTAAGAAAATACAGCACTGTCCCAGAAGTAAGAGAAATAGAGAAACAGAATATAGCCATCACCAGCAAGGCAAATGGATTGGTTAACCTTTATAAGATTGGAAAGATTGAAGAAGCTCGTACAGGATTAAGGGATTTGGATCAAAACGAAGAGGAACTGATACGTCTTTTAGGGGTACTACAAGAGAAAGCAGGCGTTTAAAAATTCGCTTTTGGGCTTAAAGTAAGAAAGGTGGGCATATAGTCCACCTTTCTTACTTTAAGCCCAGGGCGTAATACCCACCACTTAAGATTCTTTCCCTATTTACAAGGGCTAAGCTCCAGCACTTTTGAGGACCTCGCCCACGGTGACAGACATTGGAGTTGTGGGTCGGCCAATGAGCGTAGAGAGCTGGTGGCTTTCATCAAACAAATCGTCTTGGGAGGCAGATGTGTCCCAACTGGCAATGGCCTGGGTCAACCCTTCTGGCAAGCCGAAACTGGCGAGGGCAGCGGCGTAATCGTTTTCGGGTAAATTCTTGTAAGGAATGTCCTTTCCGGTTTGGCGGGAGATTTCTGCGGCTAGGTCACGGAGGGTATAGGCTTCATCGCCGGCCAGTTCATAGACTTTGCCTTCGTGTCCTTCACTGGTGAGAACCACAACCGCAGCCTCCGCGAAATCGGCCCGGGAAGCGGAAGAGATTTTACCTTCGCCCGCGCTACCAATGAAAGCACCCCCGGCGAGTGCGCCCGGAATGGAGCCCGCGTAATTCTCGGTGTACCACCCATTGCGCAGGAGCGTATACGGGATGCCCGAATTTTCCAAGGCGGTCTCAGTGGCCAGGTGTTCTTCGGCCAGACTTAAGGATGAGGTATCTGCGTGTAAAAGGCTGGTATAGACAATGTATTTCACCCCGGCGTTTTTGGCGGCATCTATCACATTCTGGTGCTGCTTAGACCGTTTTCCTACGTCACTTCCTGAAATCAGCAACAAAGTATCTACGCCTTGCAAGGCTGTTTGAAGCGTTGCGGGCTGGTCATAATCTGCTTCGCGGGCTTCCACGCCCAGGTCAGCCGCTTTTTCAGGCGAACGAACCAACGCCACCAGGCTATCAGCAGATGTTCTTTCTTTTAGTTTATCTACCACCAGGCGGCCTAGTTGCCCTGTGGCTCCGGTAACGGCTATTTTCTTCATAGTTGTTGGTTTAAGGCTATCCAAGGTATTCTATACGCAAGTTGAGGAAAACTACTTGCGAAGGCTCAGTATTGAATAGTATACCTATTTATGGCTTCGGTTTAGGGGCTTTTTCTACAGAAATATGGCTAAAATGCCTTTATCCTTGCAGAAGGGCTACTTGTAGAAATATGCCGTAGATCCAACTGTTTAGAGTGGTTTATGTCAATGTTTATCATAATCTGGTGCTATGGCTTTGAAATATTTTAGGGTACAATTAAATGTATCCGAAAACTGACGTTTATTTCTTACGTTCCTGAATCTCTTCAAAGTAACGCATCACCTTTTCCTCTGTGTCTTTCTGAAGGTTAATATCTTTGAAAAGCGAGGTTCTCAAAGACCTATAGAGGGTAACGGCATGTTTCAAGCTATCTAACAACGCTTGTCGGTCGTATTCCGGAATCGTTTGCTTAAGGTAAGCTAAGTCTTCCTCATTTAAAGCACGTTCTACTTTTCTTACGCCGCGGGGCAGGTTCCCATTCTTGATGTGCAGCATGGGACCCAGTACTACCATTCGTAAGAACCCAAAAAAGTCAAACGCCTCCAGGTACTCGCCACGTCCAATCTTTAACAGGGCGTAATGTACCCAAATCCAGAAGCGGTCTTCTATCCATTGATAGTCTGGGTAGGGGAAATTGGCGGCGGAGCTATTCAAAGCAGTCTGAAGCTGGCCTTCTGTGTCAAGTAGGATGGTGGGTGTCTCAACTCGTGTATGAAATTCATCAAGCGTCAGGAATTTGATGTCAACATGAAGCAGGGGAGCATCATACAAGCAGATCAGGACTCTTGGATCTCCTACGTGCTCTCCCGTGAACCCAGACAAGAGCTTCCCTAGCTTTTCTGCGTAACCTAGCATCCTGTCTTTGCTATCAGAAATCTTCTCCTTGGTGACAAGAATAAGGTCTAAATCAGAGAATTCATCTATCTCGTTTGTGAGCCAGGAACCCCCCACCGCCAACCCGATAACGTCCTTGTCTTTTTCAAGAAGCTTTCTTGCTCTTTCCGCAAATTCAACTTGCACCATGGTCTTATCAAATTCTGTTTTACACTTTTAAGTTGCTACCTACTAAGGTAGTAGTTAGAATAAGTGAATAAAAGTCGGGTTGTCTCATGATCTAGCCTTGGAATAAGAAAAAGCGCCAGAGATGAGTCCGGCGCCTTTCCTAAAATTTGCTCCTGGCAACAGGGGGTAAATCCCGTTCGGTTTAATTTACTCTACTGGGCCATAGCCTACCACTACCACAGGATCAGCCACTCTAATGGAGTTGGCAGGGGCTTGGGAAGAAATCTGCGCAAGTGCCTGCTCAAACTTCTGGTTGATGACTTTCTTGTCATTCTTGAAGCCATCTATCACCACCGAGATTGGAAATATAAAGGTGGCAGAGGCGCCGCTTGCTTCCCACTTCGGCATTTTCTGAATCACTCTTAACGCTTCCTGATCCAGTAATGGATGGCTTCCCTGAAGAACCTTGAAGTCACCGGGAGTTCCGTCCTTCCCAATGGTAGCCTGCACAAAGACTCCGCCGTAGTAATTATTTTTTGAAGCTTCCAGGGGAATTCGGAAGGTCTGGCCTATGAACTTTAACAGTTCTCTTTTGCCTCCCGGAAAATGTGGTTCTGAGTGGGTTTGTGTTACTGCTTGGCTTTGTGCATTTGAGGCAGAAGATGGTGCCTTGTTCAATTCTGTTAAGGGCAGTTGATTGGAAGAGAGCGAAAGAGCCAGCAGACCCAACAGCGGGAAAGCCAAAACTTGTTTCACGTTGGAGGTGCTCTTTTTGGGTTGGTGAATCATTTTGAGGCGTTTTAGAGTGAGAGATTTATTGAAGTAATGACCTAAAGCAAAGTTGTTCTTCTGTAAAACCTGTTTGGCTAAAAGTAAACCATAGGCAGTTTTATCCTGGGTTTGGATGACGTGCGCATCGGCCAAGAATTCATGGGTGGCCGTGAGCGCTTTCCGGTAGAGGTAGAGGAGGGGATTAAACCAGAAAACTACGGTCAATACTTCCAGATACATCAGGTCATAACTGTGGCCCTGTTGTACGTGCACCCGCTCATGCTGCAAAATGCGCTCTTGTTCCTCTTGGGTTAGGGGTTGAGAATTGTCCCAGAAAATGTACCCGAAGAATGAAAAGGTGGGCCATTCTCCCTGGGTGGGAATTACGGTGAAGCCCTGTATCTCCTCAGTCTGTCCTTTATGTTTCTGGATAAACTTGTACAGGTGAAGCAGCTGCCTAAGAAAGCGAAAGGCGAATACAGTAATCCCAATTCCATACAGAAGCAGAAGAACAGTACCCCAATCTAAATTAAGATTGCCTGATGCCGGTTCTCCTTCAACCGCCTCGTTTACCACATAAGGTGTAAACGAAGGTACAAAAGCCGGGATGGAAGCTACCTCCTGAAAAGAAGGCAATTCCAGTAAAGGAAGCAGAAATGACACCACAGTAGCCCCCAGTAAATAGAAGCGGTTGTAGCGGAAGCACGATTCATTGCGCAGCAAATGCAGGTACAGCACGTAGAACGCCAGCAGGCAAACCGATGACTCCAGCAGGTAAGTAACAAAGCTATGATGCATGGTCGTCTTTTTGGGTTTGGGTTTTTACATAGTTTACCAGTTCTTCCAGTTCTTTCACGTCCAGTTCTTCCTCTTTCGCGAAGAAGGAGACCATGCGCTTGAAAGAGCCTCCAAAGTAGCCGCTGACAAAGTTTTTCAGGAAGAACCGCTGGTACTCGCTCTTTTGGATAAGCGGATAGTACTCGTGCGTTTTCCCGTAGGCCGTGTAACCCACAAAGCCTTTCTTCTCCAGAATCCTGATGATGGTGGAAACGGAGTTGTAGATGGGTTTAGGCTCTGGAAACTGCTCAATCACATCTTTCACAAAACCCTTGCCCAAGCTCCACAGAATCTGCATGACCTGCTCTTCGGCTTTGGTTAACTCTTTCATAAAGTGGCTGTTGATTTCTTTATGAAACGTATAACTTAAAATTAAGTTATACAACTTAATTTTAAGTTATTTTTATAAGGTATGTTTCTGCCTTGTTCAGAAGGAGAGCAGAGAGGAAAGTACAGTAGGTATTTTGGGAGTCTTTCCAGAAATTTGCCTAAAAACAAAGCCCCAGTATTGAGCTGAGGCTTTGAGCGAAAAGGAGGTAAAAAAAAGATGCTTACAAGCTATCCAGGTTGGCGAGGTAATCCAGCACGTAGTCGTTTTGAGGGTTCAGGGCCAGCGTTCTTTTCCCGAAATGCTCACAGAGCGTTTTGTCTTTCATCTCAAAGGCACACTCTGTGAGATAAGAAAGTGCTTGTTCGTAGACCGGGTGGTCTTTCATGTTATTGGCTATGAGCAGGAATTTTCCAATCTCCAGCATGGCGGCTTTCCAATTGGCGTTGTCCATGTGCAAGGTGCCTAATTTCCAGTAGGCTTCCATAAACCAGGTGTCCAGCGCCAATTCTGTGGGAGCCGTACTTTGGGCATCTAACTGCGATATCAATTTTTTGTAAACCTTATAGCTGTCTGGTTTCCGGTCATCTACCTGGTACAGGGCACGGGCGTAGGCTTCCATCAGGAACGGGTTTTCTGGTTCCTGGGTCACTGCCTTTTGGAGGACCGCTGCCGCTTGGGCAAAGGAACCTTTGCTGTAGAGCAGGATGGACTGCTCTAATTGCTTTTCAAATTTAGCGGAACGTTTGGTGGGATGAGGCGCAATCCTGGCAACGGGGTCTCCTGCATCTACGGTCTGTCCGTTCTGCAACGGCATGCCCTGCTGGGTATGCAGGAAGACAAGGGTGTTGATTTTAGACGCAACGGGAGTGTCTGGAGTTAACAACTTTATTTGGCAGAGGCCGGAAAAGGATATCGCCAGGAAGGCTACTAAAAGTAAAGGTAGTTTCATGGAATAGAATTTTGGAGGAAGATATAGGCTTGTTTTCCTGAAAATAGCCTAAAAACAGCACATCCACAAGGGGGGCTTGTGGATGTGCTGGGGTGATTCTATAGGCAAGTTATTGGATTGTGCTGAACAATCTTCGCCACCTTATTTTATCCAGGCCGGTGGCCGATGAATCAGAAGACATCCACACCAGTACGGCTTTGCCTACCACGTATTCTTCGGGGACGAAGCCCCAGAAGCGGGAGTCCAGCGAGTTGTGGCGGTTGTCCCCCATCATAAAGTAGTAGTTCTGTTTGAACGTGTAGCTGGTCACTTCTTTATCCTTCTGATACAACTTTCCCTGTCTTACTTCCAGGTGGGGGTTGTGCTCATATTGAAGAATCACCTTCTCATACAGCGGCAGGTTTTGGGGCGTGACAGAAATAGTCTCACCCGCTTTGGGAATGTACAGCGGACCCAGGTTGTCCTGGTTCCAGGGGTACAGCGCCGGGGCGTGCGGAAAAACCGCCGGGTCAGCCTCGCCGGGTTTTTCCTCTAAGGCAGTCACGGCTTTGATGAAGTCAAAGGAGCGGAGCAAGGCGGCCGTTTGGGGTTGGGTGTGCAGATAATAGCCGCCTTGTACCTCTACCACATCTGTGATGTCATGCTTCCGGAAAAACTTGTCCTGCACCGGCCCATCGGTTTGGATGAAGTAACTGGTCTGGCGCTTGCTTGGGGTTTCCGTGAGTTTCCCGTTCAGGTAAATCTGGCCTTGTTTTATTTGGAGGGTATCGCCAGCCACGGCAATGCAGCGCTTAATCAGGTACGTTTTCAGGTCAACGGGGCGCTCGGCTTCGCCGGGATGGTTGAACACCACAGGGTCGTTGTGTTTAATGGTAGTGAAGCCGGGCAGCCGGTAAGACGGAAGTTGCAGAATGTCTGAATAGGAGGGCAGGTTGGTTCCCCAAATAGTTTGGTGAGTTAACGGAACCTGCACCGGAGTAATGGGCGTGCGTGAACCGTAATGCAGCTTGCTCACAAAAAGATAATCGCCGGTGAGCAGCGACTTCTCCATGGAGGAACTAGGAATGGCAAAGGCTTCAAACGTGAGCCATCTAATAATGGTGGCGCACACCACGGCAAACATCACCGCGTCTCCCCATTCCCGGAGGGCACTTTTCTTTGGTTTGGGAGCGTTTTCTTTCCTGTTTCTTTTCCAGAAGTGTAAGGCCATGGGCGTAAGGAGTTTGTGCAACCATCAGAATATATAATAAAACTATATTTACCCTGATTTATTGCTTTCCCCTCCTTACAAGGCCGAAGTGACCCACCAGGTATTCCCGTGCGGGTCTTTCACGCCGCCGCTACGGCCGTAGGGTTGGTCTGCTGGTTCCATCACCGAGGTGGCTCCTTCGGTTAAGGCTTGGTGATAGGTCTCGTCTGCATTGGCTACGTGAATGTAAAGCCCGGCCGGTTGGGTCGACCATTCATCCGTAGCCTCGGCCAGCATGAGGGTACTGCCGCCAATCACCATCTCCGCGTGCATGATTTGGCCATCTTCGCGGTCAGTTCTGTATTTCTCCTCGGCCTGGAATACCTTCCGTAGAAAGTCCATAAACTGCACAGCATTCGGCACAATGAGGTACGGCATCACCGTTTGGTAACCTTCAGGGACAGATACTTTTTCCATAGGTCTAGTTTTGATTCAAGATATGGAAAATATTGGTTTTCGGCGCAGCCGAAGTTGAAAACTGAGAAGCCGTTTCAGGCCTGCTTTCTGAAAAACAGACCTGAAACGGCTTCAAGAAAAGTAGCTATACTTATTTCTTGCGGGGAGGGTAAGACATGGGCTTTCTGGCCGGGGAAGGAGTAGCCGCCGGTTTCTTTTCCTCGGGCGTGCCCCGCAGGTGAATAACCAGACCGTTCAGGAAGTTGCGCAGTAATTGGTCGCCGCAGGGCTTGTAGTTGGGGTGGTCTTCTTTCCGGAAAATAGCTCCCAATTCGCTCTTGGTTACGTTGAAATCCACCAGCTTCAGGATATCGATGATGTCATCGTCCCGGAGCTGAAGCGCTACGCGCAGTTTCTTCATGATATCGTTGTTGGTCATGCCTTGCTTTTTTAATGGTCCGCGAAAGTACGTATACGCAACAGAAAAGCAAGCATGCATGGGTGAGGCAAAATTTACCTACACCACCCCCAGCTACTGCTATTTTCTATCTCGCTCGCCTCTGGCGAGTGTGGGCTACCTGCGGCCTCTGGCCGCGTTCTAAGTTTTGGTGGACTGCAATCCAATGCTTTCTGCAAGGTGAACAACGCGGCGGGACGCCGTAGGTAGCCCACACTCGCCAGAGGCGAGCGAGAGGAAAGAATGAAGGAATGTAGGGAAAGCCGCAATACCGCCTGCTCAAAAGACCTCGCAGTGTCTTTCAGACCTGCGAGCGTCTGTGCCCTTAGTTTTTCTTTTTCCCGCCTTCGCCGGTCAACTTCTCCAAGGCTTTGTCGCGTTTAAACTCCATTTTTCCGAAACGGAAGTTAAAGCTCACGCGCACGATGCGGTTGTAATTGTTATTGCGGTTATGGTTGTAAGAGTTGGTGTTAGTGACCGTGGTTCTGATGGAATTGTTGCTGAACAGGAAGTTCTCTACGTTCAGGCTAACGCCGCCTTTCCGTTTCCAGAATTCTTTGCGGAGGCCCAAGCTGTAGGAGTAGTTGTAGGTGCTTCGGCTCTGCAAAGAAAGCCGCGGCGAATTAAAGGAACCGGCAGTCTGCACACTCACGTCATTCGCGAACCGGTAAGAGGCGTTTCCGCTCAGGTTGTACATGAACCCCGCCCGGGTAATCATGGTACGACCTATGAAACTGGTGAGGTCGTTGTAGAACACGTTCACGTTTACCCCAATCTGCCCTTTCTGGTGGAAACGGGTAGTGGCGGAGAGGCTGGTGCCGTACGTGGCATTTTTACCCAGGTTAGCGAAAGTGGTGTTGAGGGTATCATTGTTTTCCCTGATGGGAAACTGGTATTGGTTGATGTCATTGTTGGTTTGACGCCAGTACAGAGAGGCGTTGAAACTGGTGGTTTTCAGGAGCCAACTGTACTGAACCTCGGTGTTGTGCGTGATTTCGGCGTCCAGATTGGGGTTTCCGTAGCGGATGTTCAATTGGTTGCTCTCGTTGCGGTACGGGTTCAGTTGGTTAATGCCCGGCCGCTGAATACGCGTGGAGTAGCTCAGGCGCAACCGTTGGTCGTTGTTGAAGCGCTTCATGAGCATGACATTGGGCATGAAGTTGTGGAACGGTTTCTCTAGGTTGGTTTCCACGTTATTGGTGACAAAGTCGCCGGAAACGGCGGTGTATTCATAGCGCGCGCCTACCCGCAGGGTGTAGGTTTTCTGCCAACGGTAGGTGTAAGACAAGTAGGACGAATAGACATCCTGGTCATAGTTGAACAGGTTGGAACGGGCCGGATCTTCCACCAAAGGGGCCGAGGCCGACCGGGAGTACCGGAAATCATAGTCGCTGCCCGAGTTGCGTAATACCGCCCGAACCCCGGCTTCCAGGTTACCCAATTTCTCAAATGGATGCGAATAATCTGCTTGAAACGTGAGTTCACGGTTGGTGCTGTGGTTGTTGCTTTGCTCCAGGCGGGTAATCACGTCGGTTTTGTTTTCTTCGGTCAGCGTATAATCACTGTCGCTTCCGTTGGTGTTGAAGCTGGAGATGATGTTCAGTTCCTGGCCTTTTTTCTGAAAACGCTTGATGTA
Source organism: Rufibacter sp. JT3400010 (assembly GCF_054956755.1). Classification (NCBI taxonomy): domain Bacteria; kingdom Pseudomonadati; phylum Bacteroidota; class Cytophagia; order Cytophagales; family Hymenobacteraceae; genus Rufibacter; species Rufibacter sp. JT3400010. The sequence continues at coordinate 64,416 of NZ_JBUDXA010000022.1, forward strand.
GTGGAGATTGGTTTCAAACCCGTTGTTGCGGTTCAGGTTGTCAATGTCCCGGAAGCGGTAATTCGCTGTCTGTTCTTCGCCCGAGGGCGTGAACTGGGATGTAGAGAGGCTGCGGTCACTAAGGTTACGGGAACGGTTAATGCGTACGCTGGCGCTGAGGGTATTCTTCTCGTTGAAATCATAGTCGCCGCCTAGCTGCGTGAACAGCGAACGCCCGTTGTTCTCATAATTGCTGCTCTGCTGAATGAGTTTGGTGGGCGTCTGGATGAAGTTCTCTTCCCTGAAATACACCTGGTCAGATTCTGAATCGCCGATGCGGTCATTGAAGTTGCCGCCCACGCTGGCCCGCAGTCCGAACTTCTTTTTACGCAGGTTCAGGTTGGTGTTCAGGTTGTTGCTGCGGTTTCCGGCCGTGGCCGTTATCTGTCCCGTCATGCCTTCAATGGAGCTTTGCTTGGTAATGATGTTGATGACCCCGGCTGTTCCTTCGGCGTCATATTTAGCCGAGGGGCTTGTAATCACCTCCACTGATTTAATCATGTCAGCGGGGATTTGTTGCAGGGCTTCGGCCAGGTTGTCGGCGAGCATGGTAGACGGCTTGCCGTTGATCAGGATCTTGATTTTAGTGCTACCGCGCATCTCCACGTTTCCGTCTATGTCTACCGCCAGCGAAGGCACTTTCTTAAGCACATCGGCGGCGGTACCGCCAATGTTGGTGATGTCGTTTTCGGCGTTGTACACCATGCCGTCATCGGTTTGCTGAATCAGGTCTTTCTCGCCAGTTACTACTACCTCTTCCAAAGCCTTGCTATCAGAGTCCAGCATAATCTGGCCCAATTGCAACGGTGCCGCCCCCGCCGAAATAGTGATAGGATGCAGTTTGGTTTTGTACCCGATGAAGCTGATGGCCAGATCATACGCGCCCGGCGCAACAGAAGGGAACGTGAACTTGCCGTTAGCATCACAGGGCACCCCCGTAATGAGTTTCCCGCTTTTGTCTTGCAAGGCCACCGTGGCAAAATCTACCGGCGCTTTGGAGACCGCATCCACCACCATCCCGGAAACAGAAATGCCGCCGGTTTGCCAAAAGAAAGCGGAAGCGGTGAGGGCCGCCTCCGAGGGAGTACCTGTAAACGCCATAGCAGCGGAGAGAAGGAAAACTCCTGCTATACGGGGGAGGGAAAACTGTTTTATTCTAGCCATACAGACAAGACCGGCAATGAGATACGTAACGCAAACTGGGAGCTCCTTCGCCAGAGATGCCTATTCTTCCCTCTCTCTCTTCTCTGGCTGGCGGAATTTCTTTGACAAGTCTTGGGCGGGATGGTTTAACGACTAAAAGGATAAAGTTGCCTTGGGTGAAAGTGGTACTTGAGCGCCTAAAGCAAAGATTCCCCTTTTGAAGGAGGCGAAGGGAGATGTTTACACACGTGATTTACGAATACTGCCGCCATTGGCATAGACGCTCGCAGGTCTTCCATTCACTACGAGGTCTTTTGAGTTAACGCTGTTGCGGCTTTCACTCGCTCGCCTCTGGCGAGTGTGAGCTACCTGCGGCGTCCCGCCGCTTTATATGCATCATAACATCTCTAGAAGCGGCCAGAGGCCGCACGTAGCTCACACTCGCCAGAGGCGAGCGAGTGAAACTAGCTGATACTCCCCTCCTAATTCAGGAGGGGCTGGGGGTGGTTTAGTACGTCAGCATTTCCACTTTACCGTCCATGGTGGCGGCCACCAATCTGCGTTTGGGCAGCACGTTCACGGTGTTCACCATGGAGTTGTCAATCTTGTGGGCCCAGTTCACCTTTTGTGTCTGCGGATTAATGCTGTAGACCACGCCGCTTTTGGTCCCGAAGAAAACCGCGCCGTCTTTTTCAATGAGCATAGACGGTACGTGTTCATACCCGAAGCCAGCATTCAGCCGCCAGGCCAGTTTAGGAGCCGTTTTATTGGTTTCAAAGGCCACTACTTCGTCCTGCATGGTTTTGCCGTAGACCAGTTTCTTGTCTTCAGACATGCCAATGGATTCGCGCACGGTGGCTTCCTTGCTGCGCCACAAGGCTTGGCCGGTGTTGCAGTCCAGGGCGGTGATGAAGCGGTCTGGGGCCACAATGTACACCACCCCGTCATGCGCCACCGGAATGACCATGGCAGGGGAGAACATGCGGTTAGCCGAGCCATTGTTCCATTTCCAGGCCAGGGAGCCGTCTTGCTGGTTCAGGGCGTACAAGTGCCGGTCCCACGTCCCGAAGATGATTTTTCCTTCATAGGCCAGGGGCGTGCTAACCATAGCACCGTCTAGCCCGGCAAATTCCCACACCTGTTTGCCGGTGGCCGCTTCCAGGGCTCTGAACTTCCCATCGCTGCCACCAATGTACACCACGCCATTCACTATCAATGGCGAACCCAGCACCGAGGCCCCGGTTTTGGTTTTCCAGGCTAGTTTTCCGGTTTTGGCATTTAACGCGTAAATGTGCCCATCGCCGGAGCCGAAGATAATGTGGTCTTTGTATACTGCGGGCGAAGAAAACACGCCGCCACCCGTCTGGTACGACCAGGCTTTCTTCCCGTCTTTCTCTCGCAAAGCTTCCACCTCGCCCACGCTGTTCCCGAAAATCACCAGTCCTTTGCTGCTCACGGGCGTAGAGATCACGTTGGCATCTGAGTGGTAGCTCCAGGCTTTCTTGGTGGAAGCGTATTGGTCATTCACCGCAAAGGAAGGTCTTGGGTACGTTTTGCCACTTGCGTAAGAACGGGTGCCCAGCGCGATTCTGCGCCAAACGGGTTTCGTGCCGATTCCCGGATTTCGCTCTGAAAACAGTGCCGAGTCTTGCCGCATCTCCACCAGGTTGTAGCCGCCCACGGCCTCTTTGGCGCGCAGGTTAGAACGTCCCATGGTACCTAACAGCCCTTCAGAGTCTGCCACGCGGTTGTTGTGACCGTGCCCGCAGATAGAGAATTGCGTGTTGTACTGCTTCAGCCGGTCAATGGCATCATACCAGTTGTCCAGACCATTGTCCAGCGGATAATGGTTCACAAACACGATAGGCTGATTCTTGGGTGTTTTAGCCAAAACGCTGTCTAACCAAACTGTGGCATCGCGGGGAATATGCCCGTCTGACATGCGCACGTACGGACCCGAGGCGCAGCCGATAAACTTCAATCCCTTGTGCTCAAACACAAACTTGTCTGACCCAAACTCCCTGATAAAACTAACCCCTCCTGATTCTGACCAGCCCGTGTCATGGTTGCCCGGTACAATGTAGTAAGGCACCTTCAGCTTGCTGATGATTTCCTTGGCTTTTTTCAGCTCGGCATTGGTGCCCATCTCCGTGATGTCTCCGGTGAGCAGCACGAAGTCAATACCCTGCTGGCTGTTAATGTCGGCAATGGTGCGTTCCAGGTCTTCTTCGGCCCCGCCGTTGGCAGACCCAATGTGCGTGTCCGTGACAAAAGCGAACTTAAAGGACTGGGCTGTTGACGTTTGACCCACGCAGAGCCACAGGCAAAGCAGCAGGAGAAGAGGGGAGGTTCTTTTCATGATTCAGAAGGAGTGAGGGTAACGGCGGCCAATATCTGCAAAAGACCATAGATAACCGAAACTTCTTATTTATATTTTAATTTTATTTAATAAGTAAATTAAGAAGGCTTGTTTATGGGGCTGTTTAGGTAAACAAGGCCAAAACAAGAGATAAGTAAAAGGGTGAGTTTATCATCACTTTTAGTCATAATGAAACAGAGGTCAGCTAATTTCTGTACCTTCAACTTCAAACTAAACACTACTGATTGTGCCACAATTTTTGATCACTGCCCTGGATTATACCGATGCCCAAGCCCTGGAGCGCCGCATGGCCGCCCGGCCCCACCATTTAGAAATGGTGAAAAAATTAAAAGCCTCCGGAAATTTCATTCTGGGTGGTGCCATGCTCAGCCCCGAGGAGAAAATGATAGGTTCCACCATGGTGGTGGAGTTTGAAAACGAAGAAGCTATACAACAATGGTTTGCCCAGGAACCATACCTGCTTCAGAAAGTATGGGAGAAAGTAGAGATCACCCCTTTTAAGGTTGCTGTTGTCTAGAAAATGCAAGGTTGCCTTTATAAAGCGAAGGCGTTCTGCGCCTGTTTTCTCTAAAACAGGCGCAGAACGCCTTTTTTATGTATAATGAAAACTGTTGATCCCTCAGAATCAATCAGAAGCAGGAAGTTGAGCCCTTCACTACACCAATTTTCAGGCATTCCGTCCCCCTTTGAAGGGGGTAGGGGATGATTGCTCGTGCAGATGATGACGAGTTCCTAGAACCGTATCGCCTTACTTAATCTCCGCAAGTCACGGAAGTAACTTCCGCGCCATAGAAGACTTTTCATAGCTGCTTCCTTCGGATCTTCAACTGTCTTGCCATCCCCCTACCCCCTTAAAAGGGGGACGGAATGCGTATCTGCCTCCATGGAGAGGATGCGTTAAAAGTGGATTTGTAGCTGCTGGAACAGAGTAAACTTTCTTAAAACTCACCAAAATCAGGGACGCAAATCCTGCTCAAAGAAACCACACCTTTTCAGGGGGGAGGGAAACAGAAATAAAATCGTCTTTCTTGAAATGCGCTAGTCCTGTTCTTACCGTAACTGTTACTCCTAGTAGCATTACCTCCACTTCATAATGGCTGCCGAAGAACGTGACCCGTTTTACTTTTCCTGCCTGCGCATCACTGCCATTGATTCCTACCTGGAAGCTTTCCGGACGGATGAGGGCCGTTTTGTGGTCTTGATTTGCTTCCGACACGTTGGGAAATATGCTGGCTTGGGCCGGGGAAAGCAAGTTGTATTTCCCGAACAGCCCGGCCACATATTCATTGACGGGCTTCTGGTAAATCTCTTGTGGGGTGCCTTTCTGCAGAATGGCGCCAGCTTGCATGACCAGAATCTCATCTGCCCAGGAAAGGCTGTCCAGCGGGTCATGCGAGATCAGGAGGCACGTAATGTCCAGATTTTCGCTGATGTCCTGAATGATGGTTTTCAGGAGACTTTTGTGGCCAGTGTCCAGGTTAGAGAAGGGCTCGTCCAGTAAAAGCAATTTGGGTGACGTGAGAAGCAGCCGGGCCAAGGCAATCCGCTGACGCTCTCCACCCGAGAGTTGGTCGGTACGGCGGGGCAGGAGGTGGCTGATCTTGCACACGTCATACAAGGCATCGGCGTCTTCCTGGGAGAGGGAGTTGGCGTAGCGTAGCACCTGCTCTACCCGCAAGAACTCCGGTAATTCATACTGTTGCGAGAGGTACGCAATGCCCGGATGGCCCGCCACCAACTTCTCGGCGGGACCCTTTACCCGTTCGTTTTCAAAGCTGATAGTGCCCGCATCTGGCTGAATCAACCCCGCAATGATTTTGAGCAGCGTGCTCTTCCCCGAACCTGTTTCCCCGGCAATAGCTACCTTCTGGAACTCTTTTTGGCGAAAGCTGATATTCTGGAGAACAGCCTCTTTTTCGCCCTGCTTGTAAATGCCGGTTACTTGTAAAAACGTCATAGATTCTGGTAGGGAGGTCTGCCTTCCTGTATTTTAACGGGAGAATGGTTCTACATTCCCCCTTCGGCAACCCCCGCCACGAAAATAGGCAATTATTCAGGTTCGGCTGGTACAGGTAGGTTAGTATAGGCTTTTGTTTCCTTCTACTTCTTTCTACATATTATTTGCCAAAACTTCTGGGAGGCTCTGTTTCCGGTGTTCTTGGCGGGTTCATCTATCTCTTTTGCTTTCATCAAGCCATAGTCACCGAATTCCTTTTCTATAGATTCTGAATAAATGATGTGCATGGCTGATGGCTGAAGCTTGACGTTGTAGGCATTCTGTATTTGGGTCTGTACTGTCAAGCTTTCCTAAGAAGTAATGTCAGAATTCTAGGGATGGTAGTCCTGTCACCGTTGTCAAAGTACTCGTTGACCGCTTCAATCTTAAATCCATTATGGTCTGCCGCTTGGGTAAAGTCTGAGATGTTGTGGGTAAAACACGTTACCTCCTGTAGCCCGTTCTCAGTATTGAATCTTGCCTTGGTTCCTGCGTACTGTTTAAATGGATGCAGTTCCCCTATATACACGTAGCCGTCTGGTGCTATTGAATCGGAGGCTTTTCGGAAAATGTCATTCAGATCTTTTATGTGTTCCAAGACAAGGCTGAACGTTAGTAGGTCATACTTTTCCTGTACGAAGCTCCAAGGGTTGGTAATGTCGGCCTGTTGAAACCGCACCTTGTCTGATACTATTTTTTCCTTGGCTCTATTGAGCATTTCCTCCGAAAGGTCAACCGAGGTAACGCGCTCCGCTTTGGTCAGCAAAAATTGAGTGTTCTTGCCTGTTCCGCAGCCTATTTCCAGACAGCTTTTGAAATCTATCTTCGCCAAGGTCTCTCTCAACGACACAGCTTCAAGGTCCCTCGTATTGTTTTTATTTGTGTCATACTGTGCTGCCCAGATGTTATATGCTTGCTTTACATCCATAGTTTTGAAGTTGGACTAATTAGTGTCTGTTGTGTTTGCTTTCCACTAACGCCTCATGCACAATGTTGGCGGAAGTTCTTTATTATATTTTCACAGCACCCTTTGGTACTTTGCCATTCCAAAACTCCTCACGCTGTTTTCTGTCGCCCAAATCCATCCTAAAGTTCACCCACAGACCAAACAAGTTCTTTACAGCCATAGACCAATCACCAGTTACATCATCTGAAAACTGCCAAAGGATATGATAACCGTCTTCGTTGGAGAATCCTTCTTGGTCAGCTTGAAAAATTCCTCCTGTCTGTCTCCAAACCGTTGTCTTGATTGACTCAAGAATTGGAGAGTTCTCGGCGTCGAAAGCCGCATTTAGGATTTGAAAAGCGTAAATTACCTTTACCTTGTCGAAATACTTATCAAGCCATTTAACCGCTGAGGTCGGTTTATATTCTTTAATGTATTCTCTGAATTCCTCAAGTTCCTCTTTGCCAAGTTCACCCTCAACAACAGGATTCCTTTCAACTTGAATCAGCGGCACACCTTCTTTATTATTTACATAAAGCAAGGTCCAGGTTGTAGCGTTTTCCCCTTCTGGCAAGAGCAATTTGGCTTCCAATCCTTCTTCTGAGAGACTTTCCAAAATTTTATCTAAATGTATATCAGGGTCATTCTTCCCAAATATTCTGATATAATATCCCATTTTATATTTTTAGAATTATCGCCAACGGCATCGTGCATGAGGCGTGCAAGGCCATCGGCCGTAGCAGGGCTTATGCACGATGTTAGGCTTAGATTTTTCATTTTACTTGCGCTGACACAACGCTTATCACATAATCAACTATTTGAGAAATTGGGGCAAACCATTCTTTGTTTGATATAATATATCCTCTGTTATCAAATTCATCATCTATTATTTTTAAATCGCTTTTTAAGTCAGGTGAAGTGACTGAAAGGTGAGTGTATGAGTAATGGATTGGCCTTGGGGGCACAAATTTTAGAGTTTTTGATGCTTTAGCTGTTTCTAATAGATATTCATTTTTCTTTTTGAAAGCATTGGTGCTCTTTTCAAGAAGTGAAAAGACAGAAGTAGTATCAATTTTAATTGGTGAGTATTTGCCAAAGCCGTTAATTCTATGAAGGCGGTAATCGCATTTATCCTTTGAAATGACATAATACGTTTTGTTATCAGAAATTGCTTTGTCATTTCTCACAACTTCACATCCAATACATCCCTGCTCCACCACAATCAAAGTAGTGACCTTTTCTTTTTTCAAGCCATTTATGTAAACCGCTAAATCTTTATCGACTGCTGTTTGCCCATTTGAGGCAATTGCATACAACAGAAGTAAGACGAGAAGTACTGGCTTAGTATTATTCACAATTATAATTTAAGCCTAATTATCATATAAACATACCACCTACGCTTATCAATACTATATGCGTAGGTGTCCCACCTTCCTCAAGAAGCCTCCGAAGAAACAGGAGTCAGTTGTAGTTCGTTTGCGTGGGGTTGCAAGGTTTGGATGATGAAGTCAATGTGGGCGGCTAAGTCTACTTCCAGTAATTCGGCCCCTAAACGGACTTCGTGGCGGTCTACGGAGGCGGCAAAGCTGGCTTGTTTCAGTTTCTTCAGGACAGATTTGGCTTCCAGACCAGACAAGCGTTGCGGGCGCACCTGGGCGCAGGCTACCACAAAGCCGGTAATTTCATCGCAACCCAACAAGGCTTTGTCTAAGAGGCTTTCATGGGGGACGCCCCAATGGCTGTAGTGTCCTGAGATGGCATGGGCCATTGCGGCTTCACCACGTTCGCGCAGCAGTTCCACAACTACGTGCGGGTGACGGTCGGGGTACGCTTCGTAGTCGGCATCATGCAAGAGGCCGGTGTTGCCCCAGAGTTCGGGGTCTTGATTCAGTTTCTGGGCGTAGGCGCGCATGACCAACTCAACGGTGCGGGCATGGCGTAAAAGGCTTTCACTTTTGGTGTATTGGTGTAAAATCTGGGAGGCTTCTTCTCTGGTCATGGGAGTGGGGTTTGAAACCATAAGATAGCCGAGGCACCGCAGACACACAAAAAAGATTTGCTCTGCGGCTTCTGTTTTAAACTCCTTTTCCAGAAAATACCTCTGAAAAAGAAGCCGCTTAAGAGTAAGTGCGCAAATTATTTAGGAAAGTGAGCAATATGAACAAACTATGATATAGAAACCCTTCTAAAAGAATCTCCCAAATTCACTCCCTCATTCAATCACTCATTCTCTCAATCTCTCAATCATTCATTAATGGTGGTGGTGATGATCGTCGTCCTCGGGGTTGTGGCGCAGGTTCTGGATAGAGCCGAAGATAAAAAGTACCCCCCAGCAGAGATACAGGTAATTAAACGAATCCACCTCTTTGCCCCACAAGTGTAACAACAGGTGTGCCAGCGCCGACATGATAATCCCGGTGAGGGCAACAAACTGGAAGGAGTTCATTGCTTTGGGATTATAGATTTTAAACCATTCCATAAGCTACTTTTTGACCGTCTCTCCGGTTGTAAGAAGGAAAGCGGGGTTAAAGATATTGTTTATATACGAGAGAAAGCTCTTTTGGCGGCAACTCATGGGACTTCACTTCAAAAAGGGTAGAGGACAAGTGCAGTAAATGGTTTCTGGAGAAGCTATTTATTTATATAGCCTAAAAAGAAAGTATTCCCTCGCTCGCCTCTGGCGAGTGTGAGCTACCTGCGGCCTCTGGCCGCTTCTCGGCTCCTTTTGAATAAACGCACAAAAAGCGGCGGGACGCCGCAGGTAGCTCACACTCGCCAGAGGCGAGCGAGTGTACTAATTGGTTTCACAGTACTTGTATTGAACAATTAATCAAAGTAATTGAACCAGTTAGCAATTCACTCTTCCGCCATGTAACTTTTTGCTAAAAGATACTTCCCTTTGTAGACGTACTTTCTTAAAACCAGCCCAAAATGGAAGTTAAATTGGGTGCTTGCATTTGCTTCCTACACTGCATGAGTTGCGTTAGGAACATGGTTATTCCGTAGAAACAGCCCATAAACAGGAAGAGGAGCCATGGCTATGGCTCCTCTTCCTGTTTTAAACGCATGGTCTGAACTAGTCTTTTTTCTTGCTGCCCGGCGAAACCTGCTGTACCAAAGACATAAAGTTCGCTTCGGGTTTGGTCTTGAATTCGGCGTAAGCTTCTACCTGCCTGTTGTTTAAGATTCTGAAAAGCTTGTTCTCAAAGTCTTCCTCAATGTCACGCAAGGAAGCCTCGCGGGCAGGCGCGTCATCTGCGAACTTTCTGGTGATCTCTGCGGCTCTTTGCAGCCGTTCCTGGTTCAGGTTCTTGATCTGGATATAATCTACCTCATTCAACATCATGGCCTGCACCATCATGCGGCTAATGGCAATCGTGGTTTTTTCCACCGCATCATTATTGCTGGGAGCCTGGGCCATTGCCGTGAACGCAAAGGCGAAAAATAAGCAAAAGGAAAGAGTAAAAGTTTTCATGGATTCAGGATTTAGAAGTACTGCTGATGTGATTTTTTAACCAAGCCGATTCCTAAGATGATGGTAAAGGATCTATGTGGTTTGTACGGAAAATCAGCCGTGAAGTTTTCTATCCAAAACCTGCAGAATAAAATTATTTACAAGAAGAGACTGATTAAAGTTAAAACGTTTCGCTACACAAAAGTGAATGGGCAGTTATTGGTAACCAGCAGGTTAGCTTAGTAGGTGCTTACTTAATGGGAGAGTGCTTGCTTATACTGTAAACAGCTTTGAGAAATGGGAAGAGCCAAGTCTAAAGCAGCGAAGAAAGACGTGGTTCTACGGAGGTAACCAGAATGATACAATTCCTTTGGATCTTGTTTTTCCACAGGGAACGCTATAAGAAAATACCTAGAGGTACCGCTGCCCCACACGCGAGCAGGACTATAAAAGAGAACTGCCCGTTTTCAGCCCTTTTCTGAAAAAGGAGCCGAAAACGGGCAGTCTGCCAGATGACGTTTTCCGGTTTACCAGAGCCACTCAGGGCAAAGCATCCGGCTTTTGTTGCGGAGCTTGATGCCCAGAATCAGTTCGTGGCTTCCGGCGCTGGCGCTGTTCAGGCCAGAGGTAGTCAAATCATAGGAGTAACCAAAGTCAATCACGTGGTTTACGTTCAAGCCCATGAGCGCCGCTACCGCATCGCCGTGGCGGTAAGAAACGCCGCCCCAAACTCTGTTAGCGTAAGTGGCCTTCAAGTTGAAATCAACCGACAAAGGACTTGGGCTGGCCAACTTCACCATTACTGAAGGGTCAATGGTCAAGTCATATCTGATTCTGAAGCGGTACCCGCCGGTCATGAAGAAGTGCGGCTGCAACTTCTGCTCTGGGGTTTGGCCTCCTTCGGTATTAGACACGGTGGTGGTCAGGAGTTGCGCGGCCGAGGCCCCGAAGTAAAACTGATCTGAGTAGATCCAGGTGCCCAGCCCCAGGTCAAAGTTCGTTCTCTTCATCGCGCCGGGGCGCAGCAACGGGTCATTGCTGTTGATGAGATTTAGAGCATTCCCGTCTAAGCGCGTCTGCACCATTCCGCCGGCCACCCCCACAGACATGTTGATTTTGCGCGTAATCGGGTGGTGGTAGGCATAGGTCAGGTTCAGGTTGGTCGTGCTCAGCGGACCAGTCGCGTCTACCTGAGCCACCGCCCCAAACCCGTGGTGGGGCCGGGACTTGTGGTACTTGGTAGAACGCGGGTTCTTAGACGGCTGCTTGGAGATGAATCCTTTGCCCGCGCCCGGGCCCATAGGCGAGTTACGGTCACTCATCCCGAAGGAGGTATGGCCACTGATGTAGTACGTCACTGGAGCCCCGTCTATGCCCACCCACTGGCGGCGGGTACCCATGCGCACATCGGTGTAGCTTTCAATCCCAGACACGGCAGGGTTCAATAGAAAATTATTGAACAGGTACTGGCTATACTGTGCTTTCTGCTGCGCCATGGCAGGAGAAACAAGCACGAAGAACAAGAAGATGGTGGCAAGCTTTTTCATACAGGCTTACTTAATAATAGTAACGTTTCCGGTGAGTGGAGTTTCTTTTTCATCCAGGCGGATGATGTAATAATAAGTAGCTGCTGGAAGCGGTTGCCCGTTCATGCGCCCTTCCCATGGGGTTTCATAACCATTAGATTCAAACACCTTGTTACCCCAGCGGTTAAAGATCTGCACGTTGCTCTTAGGGTATTTCTTCAGGTTAGGAAGTTCCCAGTTGTCATTGATGCCGTCGCCGTTAGGAGTGAAGCCGTTAGGTACCTGAATTGGATTCAAGACGGTAATGGTTACCTCGTCTGTAGAGCTACAGCCATCCTGGGTAGTGACTGTCACCGTGTAGGTAGTGGTCACTTGTGGTTTAGCCACCGGGTTGGCAATTCTGGAATTGCTCAGGCCTGTAGCAGGCGACCAGCTGTACGTCAAGCCACCGTCTGCCTGTAGAGCAGCATATTCCCCGAAAACAATGGTCTGGTCTGGACCGGCTTTGGCCGTAGATTTAGGAACATTCACCGTTACTGGAATCCGTACACTTGCGCAGTTCTGGGTCACAGACCGCACATAGAAGGTGGTGGTCTCTTTGAGAATAGGCGTGGTGAAAGACAGGCCAGAACCTAACAGTCTTCCGCCTTCCTGCTGGTCAAACCATTCTACCACGGTAGCAGGCGTTTGGATGACAGCGTTCAAAGTAGCGGTGGTTCCAATACAGATAGAGGTTTCCTGCACCATGGGAGGCTGAGCCGCCGTTACGGTGATCTGAATCACGTTGCTTTCGCTTTCGGCGCAGTTTCCAGAAACCACCTTCCGGCGGAACCAGGTAGTGCGCTGCAAGGCACCCGGTGAGTAGTTCTGCTCCGTGTTGGTGCCAAAAGCCGTCCCGAACCCGGAGGTTGGTCCGCTGGTGCTGCTTTCCCACACATAGTTGTATGTACCGCTTCCGCCCATAGGCGCAGCACCCACAATACGGGCCGGGGCCGTGCCCAAACATACTGACTGATCAGAGGTGATGGTGTTTCTGGTAATGGCTGAGTACACCGTGATCTTCACCACATTGGAATAGCTGGTAGTAGAGGCAGAGCTTACTTTTCTGCGGAACCAGGTGGTCTGGGTCAACGCCTGCGGCGAGTAATTCTTGCCTGTAGCATTACCGGTTACGTTCACGAAACCAGAAGTAGGGCCGGTAGTGCTCATTTCCCAGAGATAGCTGATGTTGCCGTCGCCGCCTATTGGATCTGTGCCAGACAAGGTCCACGGCGTGGTGCCGGTACAAATGCTCTGGTCCTCAAAGATGGCGTTCTGCGCAATTTCAGAGTTCACGGTCACTTTCACCACGTTAGAGGTCACCTGGCAACCGCCAGACTCCACTACCCGCTGGAACCAGGTCGTTTTGCTCAAGGCACCAGAAGCGTAGGTTTTCTCAGTAGCTCCTGTGATGTCCTTGAAGTTCACGCCGTCCTCGCTGCTCTGCCACTGGTAACGGTATTTCTTAGTACCGCCGGTAGGAGTGGTGCCGGTGAAGGCCGCTGGTTTGGTGTTGATGAAGATGACCTGGTTGTCCTGAATGAAGTTGTTGATGATGGACTCACTCACGGTCACTTTGATAGAGGCACTTACGTGGGGCACACAGGTGCTGGAAGATACAATCCGGCGGTACCAGGTAGACTGGTGCATATTGCCTGGCGAGTAGCTTTCGCCCTGGCCTCCGTCTGTGATGGTGTAGAAGGAAACTCCGTCAGTGCTGCTTTCCCACTGGAAGGTATAAGAACCGTTTCCGCCGGTAGGCTGGCTGCCGGTAAGGGTGGTAGTGCCGGTACCGGCGCATACTTCCTGGGTGCCGCTGAGTACGTTGTTGCCAATTGGGTCCTGCACCGTTACTACTACGGCTGCTCTTGGGCCGGCGCAACCGGCTACCGTGGCTTGCACATAGAAAGTGGTGGTCTGGGTAAGGTTGGCAGTAGTGTAAGAAGGACCTCTGAACAGAGCTGTTCCACCGGTAGCGGCGCTGAACCACTCATAGCTGATGTCAGAGCCAGGGTTGTTCACCCGTACTACTGCTTTTTCTGAATGGCAAACCGTGGCGGCAATGGTTTCAGGAGCCGCAGGTAGCGGTGAAACTACTGCTTTTACTTCTACTCTGCCAGGGGCAAGACAGCCGTTTTCAGTTACCGCCTGCGCATAGAAGGAAGTAGTGCTGGTCAAGACAGGCGTGGTAAAGGTAGTTCCTTCGGCCAGCAGGTTTCCGCCGGTAGCGGCATCAAACCACTGGATGATCTGGTTTGGAGCAGCAGGCGTAGCGGTTAAGGTAGCAGTTGTGTTCTCACAGGTAACGGCATCATGGGCAATCGGGAGGGCTGGCAAAGGCAACACCGTGATTTTGATGGCCGGGCTGATGATCTGGCATTTACCAGATTTGGTGATTCTGCGGAACCAGGTGGTGGTGTGCAGAATACCCGGAGCGTACGCCAGATTCCCGGAAGTGCCAGGGGCGGTTTCGAATCCAACAGTAGGTCCGGCAATGCTTTTCTCCCAGATGTAAATGTAGTCACCGTTTCCGCCGGTAGAGGCGGCAAGCCGGATGATGGGAGCAGAAGAGTTATCGCAGATTTCCATGTCTGAAGGAACTGGCACGGCCACCAGAGCGGGCGTCACCTCTACCTTCACAACGTTGGAGATTTCGGCGCACGGACCCATGGTCACCTGACGGCGGAACCAGGTAGGTTGTGTTAAAGCTCCCGGTGTGTAGTTCTTTTCATTGTTGGTGCCAGTAGCGGGAGTAAAGTCGGTTCCGTTCACGCTGCTAAACCACAAGTACACGGGAACATCATTTCCGCCGGTAGGTCTGGAACCTTCCAGGGTAGTGGGGGCACTGCCTTCGCAAACTTCCTCGGCACCGGTAATGGTGTTGTTCGCGATAACCGGTAGTACGGTCACTTTTACTTCGGTGCGGGCCTCTGAACAGTTTCCTTCGGCTTTGCTCTGCACAAAGTAAGTAGCGTTGGCAAAAAGGTTAGGCGTTACATACTCGTCTCCGGTGAAGAAAGGAGTTCCGCCGGTGGCGCTGGTGTACCATTCATAAGGTCCGCCGGGAGCCGTGGCCGTTAAGGTTGCCTTGCCTCCGTAGCAGATGGTGGCATTAGCAATGGTAGGAGGGAAGGAAAAGCTGTTGATGGTCACCAGTTCCGCTGGGGAAGTCTGGGTACAACCATCAATGGTTACTTTTCTCCTGAACCAAGTATTGACGGTAAGTCCTCCTGAGGTGTAGTTCTGGTTTGAGTTGATGCCTTCAGCAGAAGCAAAGCCTTCGGTGGCGCTGGTGGTGCTGGTTTCCCAGAGATACACCGGGGTACCGCCGTTTCCGCCTTCCGGCAGAGAACCTGAAATAGTAGTGGCCGTGCCGTAGCAAATGATAGGCAAAGCCGGAGCAACCGTGTTGTTCGTCACTACCGGCACCACATGGATAGCAATTGGGTCAGAAACACTGGTGCAGCTACCGGAAGTTACGGTTCGCTTAAACCAGGTAGTGCCGGAAGGAAGGATGCCCGGGCTATAGGTTTCCTCAGTGTGGGTTCCCGCTGCTGCTACGTACTCTGAACCGTCAGTACTGCTTTCCCAGTAATAGGTATAAGTGCCAGAACCGCCGGTCATAGGGGCTCCTTTAAGTGTAGCAGACGTTTCGCCCACGCACAGGGTCTGTGCGGCAGTGATGGTGTTTCCGTTTAGAATGGGTTGTACCGTTACTTTCACGGCTTTCCGGGTAGAGGAGAAGCAGTTCTCCGGCGATAAAGTGGCGGCGTAGTACGTAGTGGTCTCGGTTAAGGCAGGCGTGGCAAAACTGTTACCCGTGGCTAGAACCTCGGTGCTGGTGGCAGAAGCATACCAGTAAACGGTTCCGGCGGAGGCAGCGGCTTGCAAGGTAGTGCTGCTTCCGGCGCAGATGGTGGCTCCTGTAAGGGTAGGAGGGGCTGGTAGTGGTTTAACGGTTACCGTTACTGGAGTGCGGGATGGGTTAGAACAAATATCATTCAGCGCCGACTCAATATAGTAGGTAGTAGTAGACGTAAGCACGGGGGTGGTGAAGGTGGCGCCGGTAGCCAGGGGTGAGGTGGCCGTAGCAGAGGCGTACCATCTATAGACAGGGGCATTGCCTTCCGCTCTCAAGGTGGCGGTGGTGCCGGCGCAGATAGAAACCGGTGCTGCAGTGGCCGAAGCAGGTAATTCCTGTACCACTACGTTTTTAACAATGGAGTCACCCAAACAGGTGGTGCTGGAGCCTGACGGCGTAACCGCTAAGGTAATCTTGTAGGTACCGCTCTCATTGAATCTGATGGTAGGGGCAGTAGAGGATGCGTTGGTGTTGTTGATGAATTCCCAGCCAACATTTGGTAAGATGGTCCACAGACGGCGGTAACCGCTGCTGTTTCCTCCTATGTTGTTTCCGTTGAAACCTCCTTTGGTGTCGTCATTCAGTTTTACGACCTGACCCTCGCAAAACGGGCTTTCCGGAGTCATGCTGAAAGCCGGGATAGGTTTGGCTGAGATAATGATACCGCCAACTTCGGCTTGTTTGGGAATACAGCCATTCGCCACGGCGAACATAGAGAAACCTCTGGGTTTACCCTCAGAAGATTTGGTGAACGCGTGGGTAATGGTTTTAGGCAAAGTGGCCTGGGTGTAATGCAGGGTGTCTGTGCCATCATCAAACCAAATGGCATAGGTAGTGTTGGGGGCATTGTTATCTGTTCCCGAGATGCCAAACGTAAAGGCGGCTGGGGCGCAGTCTGAAGTGTTGGTGGGGCTTTGAATCCCGATACCCGGGGTACTACCGTTGAACACCGAGTACACCACACTGCTGGTACAGCCGCTTAAGCTGGTAACCGTCAGTTTCAGGTTGAAACTGCCCTGGGTTCTGTAGGTGTGTCTGGCCGAAGAAAAGCCAGCCAGGTAAGTGTCCGTAGTGCCGTCGCCCCACTCAATGGTGTAGGTCCGGTTGGTGGCACTGGTGGTAGAGGTATTGGCTACAACCAGGTTGTAATCCAAAGACCCACCTACTGAACTACACCTGGTGAAGTTCTCTTCGTTGGCATCTGCCAGGGAAGCCACAGGTTTGTCGGGGCAGGTCTGCGCGTAGGAGGCAAAGCTCAGCAGGAACAGAAAGCCCAGTGAATGGAAAAACTTTTTAAAAGGCATCATGGAGCCAGAAGGAAATAATTGGTTACACTAATTTTTAGAGAGCAAAGGGAGTACCGGACAGGGTCTGCCCGGTACTGAGAATGCTTCGCGGTGTTTTACAGCGACCAAGGGGATGTTTGGCCGATGCCTACCGGAGATTGAAATGCAGACAAACCAATTTCTTTTTTCCAGCCCTGTTTGTCAGCAGCAGCAGCAGCAGCAGCAGTAGTATGCCCAAAATGTACAGGAAAGTATAATTGTATCATAGGGGTTTGTAGTAAATTGTATTAACAAGTTGTGTGCTTTAAAAACCGAATGATGTGATCTAAAGCATTTTTTTGGTAAAAGTACTGTTATGTTCTGTCTTATAGGCCCGCTAACATGTTATTTGCAACCTTTAGTTCAAAACTTACGTCAAAGATAAGTTATTTATTATTTATAATAAAATGTAATAATTCTAATAATAGTGTAGGATAGTATTAAGGATATTTTTTAATTTATTATATTTGATACACGCAGAGCACGCAGGGCTTTAATTTTGGGCTTTAAAGGGATAAAACTGAAAAGCACTATTTTTCAATCAAAAGAAGGACTGCAAAGTCCTACTTACCGTAAGAAGTGACTTGTTCAACCTACAAAGCGTTAGGTTCAACTTGAAAAGTGGTGTTCTCACCGAAAAATACTAGTAGGACAGAATTAACCTATTACCTTTGACACAGTTAAAACAACAAAGACAGTTTGTTGTAAACAAAACAGAAGACATAAAGGAGCGGCAGTGCACTTCTGCTTGCAGAAGCGTCAAAAGTTCTGGTGCTTATTGGGGGATATGCTACGGATGCTAATGACATTTGTGCTGTCTGCTCCTACTTTTCCAGCCTCTTCTTCCGTAAGGAAGGAGAGGCATTTTTGTTTTTGGCCCGTTTTGCAGAAAGGCTGCCTAAATGCCTTTCACCGGTAATCCTGCTTTTTGTACCTTTGGTTAATTAAGAAGCAGGAGAGATTACATGAAGCAGCACATCACTGAGAATGAGAAAGAAGTCATCAAGCTCATCACCTTCTTCAGGAAGCGGGGCGAGCGGTTGGCTGCAGAGGGCACTCTGACCCAGGAGCACGAAGAGTTGAATGCCGCCTGTGAACGTCTCACCCAGAAAATCTATACCCACGCCGATTTCAGGCAGCGGGTGCTGGACAAGCACGAAACCCTGAAGACCATTATTGAAGACCATGCCCAGTGCCCTA
Source organism: Rufibacter sp. JT3400010 (assembly GCF_054956755.1). NCBI lineage: Bacteria > Pseudomonadati > Bacteroidota > Cytophagia > Cytophagales > Hymenobacteraceae > Rufibacter > Rufibacter sp. JT3400010. The sequence goes on from NZ_JBUDXA010000022.1 coordinate 82,326, forward strand.
CCTGCAAAAAATCTGACCACATCAAGAAGAAAGCGGTAGTCACCAATGAACTGGGTTGGAAGATGAACCGCTACAAGTGCCGCCGTTGCAACATTGAATTCACCTGGAACCGCCCCAACAATCCCTGGGACATGATTCCATTTCTGGAGGTTTGCCTGCAGGAACTGGACACCAACATTGCCACCCCAGACATGGAGGAGCTGCTGCGGCAACGGGCCCAGGAGGCGCGCGACCACATGGCCGTTAGTTTAGAGCAGTTGCGGTCTGCCATTCAACTGGCAGATTCTGAGAAGAAGCAGATGGAAGAACAGGACCAGGAAATGGCCCGCATGCTGCACGAGTTCAAGAAATACCTCATGATTGAGAAAATAAAGATGGAACCCTTTAGCGAAAACTAGGAGCCGAAGACTCTATCTCCAGGAATCCCGTTTAGGAACTGTTTAACAGAAAACAGCCCCTAAACGGGATTTCTTCATGATAGGGTAACAAACATTTTCCCTGCGGTGCGTAAAAACAGGAAAGCGGCTACAGTGGCTGCTTTCATTAATAGTTCACGCCATGCCCTTAGAGAACGACAACATCACTAATTCTGACGAGAGCAAACGCTTGCCAGATGATAATCCGCATCCTGTGAAAGGTGCCCACACAGAGGACGATGAGACCGGCAAGCCAGACCTGGGCGGCAGCCGCCTGCAAGCCATAGAAGCCGATTTCCTGGATCAGGAGCCGGAAGGCCGCTTCTCAGGAGGCAACGTGGCCGCCGAGGATGAGGAAGACACCTCTAGCTTGGACGGTAGCAACGCCAACAACCTGCGCACCAAATAGCAAAATGACCAAAGGCCTTCCGGTTTTGGGGCTGCTTTTCAAAAAGAGCCCCAAAACCGGAAGGCCTTTCTTGCCGTTAAGAGAAACTGTTTGTTACACCAAAAGTCTAACACCATGAACAGAAATCATAGATCAGATGACCACGATCATCGCCGTTCAGATAATGGACGCCGTGATGAAGACCAATACCGCGGCGCCTACCGTCAGGACAATGACCGGGGCCGGGAATACGATAACTTAAACCGCCAGAACTTCAACGACCGCGATATAAGCCGTGACTACCGGAGCGGCCAGTACCAGGGTTCCAACGAAGACCGCCGCCGGGAAAGAAACCATGAATTGCCGCGCGACTACGGCCGGGATCCTAACCGCCGCGGCGAACGCTTTGACAACATGGGTGCCCACGAGGACAACAACGGCCTGGAGCATTCTACCCGCAACTATGGCAACATGGGCAGCTACGGCGGCGCGCAGGGCTGGGGTTCTTCTAGCAACGGGTCGCACCGCCAGGGTTCCGGCGACGGTTCCAAGTGGAGCAGCGGCCACGGCCGAGACGAGCACAAACCGGCCAATCGCCAGTTCTACGGCGCGTACCGTGACCACAACAGTTTCGCCCCCGGCGAACGTGAGCAATATGACGGCACCAGCCGCTACGGAACCCAGGGCGCAGACAACACCAGAGGCTGGCAGCCCTCAGACAGAGCCGGTTCCAGAGGTGGCGTGCGCGACATAGGCACCAATGACATTTCGCGCCGGGGCGATGACAGCCGTTATGAAATCTATGACGATGCCCAATCGCACTACAACCGGGGTGAATACGAGCGTGGCCATCAGTTGGGCAACCTAAGCAGCGGTTATGACAGCAGAACCCGCGCCGAAGGCGGAGCCAGCTTTGATTATAACCATGGCCGCAGAGAGTTTCACAACCAGCAGGGCGAAGGCGCCAGAAGCGAGAACTACGGCAACATGGCCGGTTCCCTCAGCTGGGGCAATGACCGCGACTACCGCTCAGAAGAAGGCCAGGACCGCAGATTTGACCCCATGAGCGGCCACGTCAGAGGCCAAGGCTCACAACCACCATCCCGCGAAGATTTTAGCTGGTAATCAGCTATATTAGGATAAAAAAACGGCTGCCCACAAGGCAGCCGTTTTTTTATCCTGTCTGTTTTGATGCCGTTTTCTGTAAAACTCTCTCGTATTTACCTCCACCCAAAAGCTTTCTGGCGCAAGTATCCGCTTGTGCCCCCGTTTTGGAGAGTCAGCTATGCGTGCGGACACAAGCGGACGCTTGCGCCAGAATCTGCCTCAAAACAGAAAATTTCTGCGCATATTCATTGGTACTCCCTTATGGCTGCCCTTCTCCATTCCCCAGCTTCTCCCACAGAAAGTACGGACAGGTCGCGACCTGTCTTCCTACGATAGCAGAAAGCATTCATCAGAAACCATGATAATCTAACAGAAAGCAGTGCGTTCTATGGGTGTAGCATCTACCTTTGCAGTTGAAAATGTACTCCTATATGAAATCTTCCGCTCGCCTGCTTGTTCTGATGACGATGGGGTGCCTGGCTTGTTCGCCTTCGCCGGAGAAGAAGGTGGAAACGTTGCAGCAAGAGGTGCTAGCGCTCCATGATTCGGCCATGGCCAACATGGGCACGCTGTACACGCACCGCAAAGAACTCACCTACCTGAGAGATTCTGTGGTGGTGCAGGATACCTCGGCCCAAACGAGTCTGACCAAGGGCATTGCTGCGTTGGTGCAAGCTGATGAGCAGATGATGCAGTGGATGCGGGCCTACCGGAACCCCGAAGGGAAACCAGCGGCAGAGGCCTTGACGTATCTGCAGCGTGAGAAAGCTAAAATAGAGGAAGTGCGCCAGGTAATTGCCCAGAGTCTGAAGTCGGCAGATTCCCTGAATTCCCTTTACAGAAACACGTCCAAATGAAAAATACCTTTTTAGCCCTTTGCCTGGGCGCAGGGTTGGCCGCAGCCTGCACCTCGTCTCCAGAGAAAAAACAATTGCCTATCCTTGGCCCCAGAGAACCGAAGGTGACGGTAGTAGACGGGAAACCGACGGTAGACACCGTGTATCATTCCATCCCAGATTTCGCGTTTCTGGATCAGGACAGCCAGATGGTGACTCAACAGACCGTGGCCAATAAAATCTACGTCGCCGATTTCTTTTTCACGTCTTGCCCTTCTATCTGCCCTAAAATGAAGAGCCAGATGCTGCGGGTGTACGAGAAATACAAAGACAACCCCCGGGTGGCCTTGCTGTCGCACTCCATTGACCCCACGCATGACACCGTAGCCGTGCTGCGCGATTACGCCGAAAGGTTGGGCGTGAAAAGTACTACCTGGCATTTCCTGACCGGGAACCGTGACACCATCCTGGACATGGCTCAGAAGCATTACTTTACCAGTGCCTTGGTAGACAACGCCATGCCGGGCGGGTTTGAGCACAGCGGCGCCTTTCTATTGGTAGACGAGCAGCGACGCTTGCGCGGCCACTATGACGGCACAGACGCCAAAGACATTGACAAGCTTCTGCAGGACATGGATGTGTTACTAGCTGAGCAGAAAAAGTAGGATGATGATGTTCCCTAACAAGAAGCTCCTGTTTGTCCTCTGGATGAGTATTGCGTTTACCGGCTGTTTTACTGAACGGGGCGATGAAGGGAAACTGCTTTACGGGCGGCACTGCACCAGTTGCCACCTGGAAAACGGCGAGGGGCTGCGCGGAGTTATTCCGCCGTTGGCGAATTCAGATTACACAGAGAAGAACCGCGATATTCTGGCGTGCCTCATAAGGCAGGGAATCAAAGGGCCTATTACGGTGAATGGGCGGCAGTACAACCAGGCCATGCCCGGCAACTCCAGGTTAACGGAAGCAGATCTCACCAATATCATCAACTACATGCACAAGGAGTTCAAGTCTCCTGCCAAGCGGGTCTCTATTGGGGAAATCAGGGAGCAGGTGAAAAATTGCCCTTGAGGTAACTAACTTTAAGATATTCATGAAACTAAAAGGGCGGCTGGTTGCAAAACCAGCCGCCCTTTTAGTTTCATGAATAAGCAAGACAAAATCTGTCTCAGGGGTTCAATTAGCGGGCAGTAGTTCCGCCACCGGTAGTACCAGTAGTGCCGCCTGTTGTTCCAGTGGTTCCGCCAGTTGTGCCGGTAGTTCCAGTAGTACCAGTGGTTCCGGTAGTACCAGTGGTGCTGCCTCCAGTCATGCCAGTGGTTCCGCCGGTAGAACCAGTTGTTCCAGTGGTGCCTGTAGTACCGGTTGTTCCGGTAGTGCTACCGCCAGTTGAGCCACCAGTGGTTCCGGTTGAGCCGCCGGTAGTACCCATGCCACCGCCAGTGCCCATGGTGTCTGAGCCCATGTCTGTAGTGGTGCTGGTACCATCATCCATGGTGCCGCTGTCAACAGAGGTGTTGTCAGTGGTGGTACCATTTGCCTGGTCTTCTTTGCTGCCACCACATGAAGAGAAGGCCATCATGCCCACAAGAGCGCAAGCAGCACCCCATTTTAATCCGTTAATTTTCATAGCTAAGTGAAAGGTTAAGTTTGAATAGTAATGATATGCCTCTTCGTACGTGATTGCAATTTATTTAGTCTGACTCTTATGGAAATAATCTTATAAAGTACAGAAAAATACGTATTTACACGTATGTCGCACTCCGTGAAAACCCATAAGAAATTTAATACTAGCTAGAAATGCTCGTTTCTGGAAAGATGGGGTTAACTGGTGTTTGACCGGAAGGAGGAGATCACATAAAACTTATATATGCTAAATTCAGTAGCAATATTTGTTTGTAGTGTAAAAAGCTAATATTTTTAGTTTATGGAAAATAAATCTCTTTCAGAAGGAAAAGTAAGCAGACCCTTTCAGGACAAGGAACTCACCAAAGGCCGAGGTGCCCAGTACAACCCCGCTAATCCTTTCCTGAAAAACGAATACGTGATAGAGCACCTGGAAGGATTAGATGAGCCATGGGAACAGAAATCCACGACCCAGTTCTTTCAGGAATTTCCTAAGACCATTGTGAATGAAATTGACTCGCCAGACCTGGGGCAGGGCTATTCCATGAACCCGTACCAGGGCTGCGAGCACGGTTGTATCTACTGCTACGCCCGCAACACCCATGCGTATTGGGGCTTTGGGGCGGGGTTAGATTTTGAGCAGAAGATCATTGTAAAAGAGAATGCGCCACAGGTGCTGCGCGCGCAACTGGAGCACCCCAAATGGGTAGTGAAGCCCATCATGCTGGCGGGTAATACAGACTGCTACCAACCCATTGAAGCCAAAAAGAGAATTACCCGGCGTTTGCTGGAAGTGCTGCTGGAATACCGGCACCCGGTCAGCCTCATCACCAAAAACGCTTTGGTCCTGCGGGACCTGGATTTGCTTTCGGAACTGCACCGCCACCAGTTGTTACACGTCAATATCTCTATCACTACACTGGACGAATCACTCCGGCAAAAGCTGGAGCCACGGACTTCTACGGGTGTCAAGCGCTTGCAGGTAGTAAAGACCTTGGCCCAGGCTGGTATCCCGGTGAACGTGATGGTGGCTCCCATTATTCCCGGACTGAACGACCATGAAGTGCCCGCTATTCTGGAAGCCTCTGCGGCGGCGGGGGCTTTGTCGGCGGCCTACACCATTGTGCGGTTGAACGGAGCCATTGGCGAGACGTTTGAAGACTGGATTTACAAAGCGTACCCAGAACGGGCGGCCAAAGTGCTGGACCAGATCAAAGCCTGCCACGGCGGAACCCTCAACGACAGCCAATTCGGGAGACGCATGGCAGGGGAGGGGAGATGGGCCGAGGTCATCAGGTCACTCTTCAAAGTGTCCTTGCACAAGCACTTCAAAGGCCGAAGCATGCCGCCGTATGACTTCACCGCCTTCACCCCCAGATCAGGAAAACAGCTTTCCATGTTTTAAGCATAAGCCAGCAAAGAGGTTTCGGGCAGGTTTTCAGAAAAAACCATAGAAAAGGAGGTTGTCATGTTGAAGAATTTCTTCACGAAAGAAGTTGTAAAACGCTGATTTGAAAGTGGCTGTTGCTCTGCTTCTGACAGCATGTCAGGGGACGTTTTTAGGCCGTTTTAGTCAAAACAGGTGCTTTTCAGTTAAAGGGAGTAGAGGAGTTGCACAGGGTAAGCTTTCAAAATATAAATCCTTAGAAAGCCTGAACAATAGAAACAGTAGTAAGAAAGTATTTTAGAGAAGTAGCTGCATATAAAGGCAGGTTCCACGGCTAATGGTGAAAAACGGATGTGGTGATATACGCGTTATAAAGTCAGCCTTTTACGTAGCTCTAGTTGTACTTATAGTAGAAGCGGACGAGGAGAATAGTGCCAGAAAGAAAATAAACCAGAAGGAAAGAAATCTGTTTCTGGTGCGTTACTAAGTAGACAGGCGCTTAGGTTCGTGGCGCGGGCAGTTGGCTATAAGCAATGCCTGTAGCGATTCTTTCTGAATATAACTATTTCTAAAAAGGCGGGCTCTTTGTATCTTTAGGCATGGGCAATACCCTTACTCAAGCAAGTACGGTGGCAAGGAAGAAAATCAAAAGAAGCTTCTTGTTTAAACTCATAGTGTTTTTAAACATAGGTGCGGCGGTCTTGTTGGTTCTCTCCCATATAGCCTCTTACGTTAGCCCCAGCATTATCTGGGTGGCTAGCCTGGTGGCGCTTGCGTACCCGGGGTTGTTGTTGGTGAACCTGCTCTTCGTGCTGTACTGGCTGCTGATCAAAAGCCGGGCTTTGTTCATCTCGCTTTTTGCCGTGCTTATTGGGTTTGACAACCTGCACAACCAGGTACAACTGAACCTCTTCCAGACCGAAGTTCCCGCCCAAGCCCAGAAGCTGCGAGTGCTTAGTTTCAACGCCCGTTTATTTGATTTGTACGGCTGGACCGGTAACCCCCGCACCCGCGACAAGATCTTTGAAATGGTGCAGGAAGAGAGCCCAGATATCCTTTGCTTTCAGGAATTCTACACGTCTTCCCGGAAGAACCGGAACAACCTGGACACTCTGCTGCTGCTCCAGAAAGCCACCAATTCCCACGTAGCCTACACAGAGACCCTGCGCGAAAGCGACCATTGGGGCATTGCCACGTTCAGCACCTATCCGGTGGTAAACAAAGGGAGCATCTTCTTCCATGAGCAAACCAACAACCTCTGCATCTTCACCGATCTTAAAATAGGAGCCGACACGGTGCGGGTGTACAACGTCCATTTTCAGTCTAACCGGTTTAAGCGCGAAGACTATGAATTCCTGGGCAACCCCAACGCCAAGCCTTCCAACGACGAGAAAATCATTGCCTCCCGAAACATCATCCGGCGGTTGCAGGTGGGGGCTACCAAGCGCGCGCGCCAGGTAAAAGTGGTGGCGGACCACATTGAAAGCTCGCCTTATCCGGTTATTGTCTGCGGTGATTTCAATGATCCGCCCGCCTCGTTCACGTATAATAAAATTAGCAAAGGCCTGAAAGATGCGTTCGCCGAGAGCGGCTGGGGCCTGGGAAATACCTACAACGGCCTTTTCTCCGTCCTCCGGATAGACTACCTGCTCCATGACCCGCGCATGGTGGGCACCAACTACAAAACCATCAAGAAGAACCTGTCAGACCATTACGCCATTGTCACTGATCTATGGCTGAAAAAAGCAGGAGCTGCGCCGAAGGAATAGTATATTCCAAGGATACTGAATTCAGCTTCAGCTTACATTTACTGAACCTGGTTTGGGGTTGCAGAAGGGTAGGGGCAATCCCTTGTGGTTGCCCTTTCCCGAGGCCGCATTCAACTGTTTTAACGGTTTGATGTTTCGCAATCCTGTTGGTGGTTCCCGGCGAGTCTGGAGACTCGCTTCATCCCCGGTCACGAGACGGGAGTCTCGCGCCAGTACTTTCTAACAGCTTGCTTCCGTAATACCGCCCGCTCCAAAGACCTCGTAGAATTTTTAGACTTGTGAGCGTCTGCGCCAATGCCGTTTACAGCCCTATGGAGAGAGGCTTAGTGAGGCTCCTTCGCAAAGTCAGTTACTGTTTTGCAGCCATTCTTCTAAATAGACGCTTAAAACAACACTTCCGGCAACATTCTAATGCAGATGAAAGGTTGAGCCAATAGTAGCATAGAAACCTGTAAATAGGTCTTCTTACAGGGTGTGTTTTTTGTCTTCGCTCACGTTGGCCAAACTCCATTCCACGCGGCCTACAAATTCATGTTCGCGTACGCGGCAGTCAGACTTGGTGCAGAGGCGGCAACTGATGGGCGGAAGGCAGGGATCAATGTGCACGAAGAGTTCTACCACATCACCCATTTCTTCGGTAATGATCTCCTGGAGCAATTCTACCTCTTTGTGGGCTTCTACTAGGTTGAAATACCACGGCAGGGTAAGGTGGCTGTCTATGTGCAGTTGGCTGCCGTACTTGATCACGCGCATGTTATGCAGGTCAATCCAGTTCTCGCGGCGTTGTTGGTTCAGGACAGTGACAATGCGTTCCATCAGTTCATTGTCGGCCTCATCCATCACCCCCGAAATAGAATTACGCACGATGCCATACCCCGTGTAGGTGATGAAGGAGCCGAAGATGATGGCCACCACAGAATCCATCCAGAGAACCTGGGTGAAATAGATGCAGCCCAGGCCAATCACCAGCCCCAGGCTGGAATACGCATCTGACAGCAAGTGCTTGCCGTTGGCGATGATGGTGAGCGAATGATGTTTCGTTCCTCGCCTGATCAGATACTTTCCGGCCACGTAATTCACAACTCCGGCCACTAAGGTGAGCAAGATACCCACATCCATTTTCTGAATGGGCTGCGGATACATCAGGTTAAAAACAGACTTGAAGATAATGGCAATGCCCGCCACCGTAATAAGCGTTCCTTCCAGGCCCGAGGAGATGAATTCTATTTTGCCGTGCCCGTAAGGATGGTCTTTGTCTTTGGGTTTGGCCGCTAGATACACACTGTATAAGGCCACTCCACCCGAAACAAAGTTGATGATGGATTCCAGGGCATCTGTGAGGATGGCGTTGGAATTGGTAAGGAAGTACGCGCCAAATTTAACGCTGAGCAACACCACGGCCAACCCTAACATGAGGGCCATGATGCGAATAGATTTTACTCCCGATGAAATGGAGGGCATAGTTGGGGGTTAAAGTCGCTTTTTACCTTTCAAACGAACAGCGTCTGGAAAGGGGGTGCAAAAGTACGACTTTTTTTAACCCACCCGCAGCATAAGGCAAGAAGATGTTTGGCCCCTTTGAAAGCAATCACAGAGGCGCGGTACAACAGAAAAGCATCTATGGTTTTAGAACCAATTAAAAACGAAGGACAACAGCCAGGAGATAAAAGAGGCAAGCAGACCTAGAAAGAAAAACAGGAAACCTAATACAGGATGCATAAGCAGTGGCTTTAGATAAGTAAATATAAATATTTTAAATTAATGCAACAAATTCATTAGATGGTTCATATAAGTACTATTGTAGAGGTCTAATCATTCCTCTAATTTCGCTGTTGGTACATTAATCAAGAAATTTTATCTGAAAAAACTTCTATGAACTCCTCTGTTAAGAAGGCTGTGGTAGGCAAACCTATTGAAAAGCTATTGAAAAACAGTCTATTGCTGCCCGTTGACGCAGGTAGTATCAATGAATCTCTCTCCCGGTTGCAGGATCTTCGGCAGAAGTATATTCAGGCACCAGTGTGTGGGAAAAATGTGTTGAAGTTGCCTTCTTTGAAAAAATAACTGGCTTCTTTCTGGGAGGCAGGTCATACTTTTCTGGACCTCTACTATAAAACAGGCTTTGCTGAAGATCGGCGAAGCCTGTTCCTTTTTAGGGATGTTTGGATGTTGGTTGAAAAGGATGTTGGTTGAAAAGGATGCTTGGTGTAGAAAAAAGTACATGGTTCAAGTCTGTGACTTGGACCTATCATGGCTGGAAGTTTGCAACTTCCGTGAGGCGAGAGCCTCAAACTTTCTTCTGCTTATTCAAGCAGTTATGCCCTTTTGCTGGGTTGTTTCCGCCGTTGTTGGTGCTATCACCAGTAATCTGAGTGGCTGCCCTTCTAGAAGGAAGCTCTGGTGCATGCCTTTTGCCTGTTGCTGGCGTGGCGGGTGGTTGATGCGGCGGCCTTATGCTGGGTTGTTTCATGGTTTCCCTCCGTGCGCTCACGGCCGCGAGGCCCCGTCTTCCCCTCGCGCACTGCCCTTTCGGCCTGAGAAGTCTTTTGCTCTTAGTTTTGCTAATCCAGGGCCAAAAGCGAGGCGCGCTCGGGAAAGACTGGAAAGGGGAAAGTAGCAATGGGCTCCTGCCTCTAAATCGGAAACTCCCTCTTTGAAGGGACGAAGGGGATGTTTACACCCGCAGATCACGCATTGCTTTCTCCTTTAAAAGATCAGATCATCTTACAGGCTCGGCTTTGCAATCTATGCTGTAAACAGCGTACATAAAAACGGTTGTTCCCGTTTTATGGCTTCTTTTGGGAAAGCTGCCTTGAAACCGGAACAACCGTTTATGATGGGTGAAGGCGGTGAACTTAGTCTATGAGGCCTTCCTGAATGGCGTACTTGATTAAGGTGGCCGTGTTACGGGCCTTGGTTTTCTCAATCAGGTGCTGGCGGTGAGACTCAATGGTCCGTTTGCTGGCGAAGAGCTTGTCGGCAATCTCAGCGTTGGTGTATCCTTCGGCAATGAGTTTCAATACTTCCATCTCCCGTTTAGAAAGGTCAGGATTATTCTTGGAGTTGGTGCTTTGGGCGGCTCCTTCCGGCTGGTTGGCTTTGTTGAGGAGGTTCAGCGCCACCTCAGAAGAAATAAAGGAGTTATCATTGGCCACCGTTTTAATGGCGTGAACCAGCTCGTCTCTACCGGCGGTTTTCAGCACATAACCCATTGCTCCGGCAGACCTTACTTTGTGCACATAGCTTTCCTGGTCCAGCATGGTTAAGATCAGGACTTTGATATTGGGGTGCTTTTGCTGCAGATGTTGCAGGGTTTCAAAACCATCCATTACCGGCATGTTCAAGTCTAACATGATTACATCTGGGGTGGTGGTTTCCAAAAGGTTTAACAGCTGCTGCCCATTTTCTGCTTCCCCTACTATTTGTATGGTTCTTTCAGATTTAAGTAAAGACTTCAACCCATCTCTGATCAACGTATGATCATCTACTAAGATTACTTTTATCATCACCTGTTTATGTTATAAGACTGAGAGGTTAAAGAAATTAAGAAATTTTAATTATATCTAATAATTACGGGTTTCCTTCCTGAAAAGAGGCAATATCTAGTATTAATACGTAATCAATTTACATTAGTCTCTGCCCCGTCTGGAGATTTGTTGTTAATGCCCAAAACATAGTACTTATACTATTAATAAAATGGGGTATTAATGACCTTTTTTAAGGAATTGCACATGCCTACTTTTGGAAGGGAAATATGCCTGCTATTGTATTTTGCAAGTAGAAAGGACGGTTCAGAAGTTAATGGAAATTTACACTCAACTCACAAATGCAGGTTTGCTGGTCACGCTCAGAGGTGCATTGGACGGACTCTCTGAGGAAAGGGTGAAAGAGCAGTTAACGGCTGTGTTTCAAGTTAATAGAAAGTACCTGCTCCTTGATTTCTCCAACGTGACCGAAGTGACACCCGCCGGATTGCGCAATTTGCTGCCGTATGTACAGCAAGTGCAGCAGCACAAGAAAGAACTTATTCTTTTTAACCTGAAAGACACTATTCATGGTCTTATAAATTCTTCAGGATTTGACTCTTTGGTGAAAGTGGTAGATTCTTTAGATACTGCAATCAAGTATGTAAATAAGAAGAACTCGGCGTAGAACTAACAATTTATTAATGTGCGAATTAAAAATTAAATGCGTACTTTAAATAAAAAAGGCCATGAACATAGCCATAGAAGAAGAGGCTTACGCGTATATTTTACGCCTGAGCGGAGAGCTGGATGCCTCTACTTGTCTGGAACTGGACAGGGAAATGGAGATAGCTTTGTGCAAGCCTTTGGAGCAGTTATGGATTGATTGCGAAGCGCTTTCGTACATTTCTTCGGCAGGATTAGGGGTTCTCATCTCTCATATGGGAACATTGGAAGCCAGAAGCATTCCGCTGGTGCTGTACGGCATGAGCGAGCAGGTGAAAAACGTGTTTGAGTTATTGGGCCTTCATTTGATCATGTGCATTGTCCCTACCAAAAAGGACGCTCTTTTGCAGGAAAAGTAATCGCTTTTTTGTTTTTGCTTTGGCGGCAAAGGTGTAAATGGTACAGGTTGATATAAATAATTTTATTTGTCATTTTCTTTTCCGTACTGTTTTAGAGCGTTTCCTTGCGGGTCATGGGGGGGTACTTCTCCATTGGTAATATAGAAAGGCTCATCTATCTCACAGAAGCAACTTCTTGCTTTCCTTCAAGCCTGGTTTTCTTGCCAGTTCCTCCTCTACTTTTTGATGTTTTCTTTATTGCAGGCTGGTTAAGCGTTTAGGCTTTTTCTGGCGGTTTGCCTGTTGCTGGCGTGGCGGGTGGTGGATGCGGTGCCCTTATGCTTGGTTGTTGCATGGTTTCCCCTCCGTGCGCTCACGGCCGCGAGGCCCCGTCTTCCCTTCCCGCACTGCCCTTTCGGCCTGTATTGTCTTTCTCTCTTAGTTTTGCCATTCCAGGGCCAAAAGCGAGGCGCGCTTGGGAAAGACTGGAAAGGGGAAAGTAGCGGGAGTAGCAGATACTCCCCCCTTCAAAGGGTAGGGCCGTTAAGTTCTACATTGGAGGCTTAAACTGCGGTAAAGTCCATTGCCTTTCTTGCAGAATTTGAGGCTAACGCCTTACTGATTTGCAAACTTCAGCTCATTTTAGGTCCAAGTTGAAAACTTGAACCATATCAATTCTTAGAACTTAACGGCCCTACCCTTTGAAGGGGCCGAAGGGGGATGTGTACACCAGCAAATCACACGCATTCCTCACTTTAAAGGCACTTCCCGCAGGGAACAAAATCCCTTCACAAAAGAACCAGGAACGAACCTTTATGGAGAAAAGCAGGCCATGCGTGCATAGAACCTACCGCTAGGTTCCTGAAAAAGGCATGATTTCTTGAGAACAGGCAAAGAATAGCGGAGGCCAAGGGTAGTTGTTTCACCGTTGTTTTATGGAAAACGGCGGTGAAACAACTACCCTTGGCGGCTTAGTGGGGAATGTCTATGGTGATACAAGCGCCTTCGCTGGGTGATGAGTCAATGGTCATGGTGCCTTGCAGGAGCTTGACGCGGTTTTGGATGGTGGTGAGGCCCATGCCGCGGTTGGGGACTTTCTCCAGGCAGTCTTCGGGCATGCCTTTGCCGTTGTCCTGCACGCGCACGCGCACGGCTTTGCCGCGGTCTACCACCTGTACCAGGGCCTCGGTGGCCTCGGCGTGTTTCATGACGTTGTTGAGGAGTTCCTGCACAAACCGGAACAGGTGGGTTTCCAGGCCAGGATCGGTGGGTTGGTCAAAGCCGGTGATCACGCAGCGGACGGCAAAGGAATTGGTGGAGAGGCGCGTAGCCATGTCTTTGAGAGCAGATTTCAGCCCGAAGTCTACCAATACCCGGGGTATGAGCTCATGGGCCAGCGTACGGGTTTCTTTAATGGCTTCCTCCAGAAAACCAGATACCTTTTTGAGCGGCATGGTGGGTTCATTGGTACGCTGCTGCTCATTCTCAATCTCTTCCAGGTTCAGTTTGGCGGCGTACAGGAGCTGGGCCAGGCTGTTGTGCAGGGCCTCGGCAATACGCTTGCGTTCTTCGTTCTGGGTAGAGAGAATGGCATCCATGACCAACTTCTGCTGCGACAACCGGTACTGGGTTTCTTCTTTCTGGCGCAGTTTCTGGTGCGTGGTGTCCTGCACCACTCCTAAAATGCCGGTTACTACCTGGGCGGTATTGTACAGCGGAATGAGGTTGATCTCAAAGGATCGGTCTTCGGGTAGAAAGGGCAGGTGGGCAAGGGATAACCGCTCGCCCTGCAAGACCTTCTCCAGTTTCTTTTTCAGCCTGGTTCTGGAATGGGGCGGAAAAAGGGATGGAACGGCCGAGCCTATGACCTGCTGCCGGTCAATGGAGGTCATTTGCGCAATAGCCTGGTTCCAGGCGGTAATCTGCAGGTGTTGATCTAGGGCAATAATGCCGTGAATGTGCGTTTCCAGCAGGTTTTCAGAAAACTCTTTCTCTGCTTGAAGTTGGTTTTGCACCTCTTTTAACTCAGAGATGTCAAAGGCGAAGGCAACGGCGCTCTGTTTCTCTTTGTCTAAGAAGCCGTAGTTCTGAAAATGGACTTCCTTGCCTTGGTGCATGTACGAGGAGATAAAGGTGGTTACCTGCCCATTCAGAATATCATCTAGGTTTTCTTTGAGATGCGGGAAGATTTCGTACACGTTTTGGCCGGTCAGGGCATTGTCTTCCAGCCCCAGGCTTCTGAGCCCTTTTCCTTTTAATTCGGTGTAATAACCATTTTTGTCTGCCACGGCCAATACCAGCGGCAGGTTCTGGAGCAGCTGCTCCATGAGCATGTTGCGGTACTGGACTTCTTCCTCGGCCCTTTTCAGATCAGTGACATCTAAACAGAAACCAATGGCCTCGCTGGTTTGGGTGTCATGGAACAGGTACACTTGCTTGTACACTTTTTGCCCGTTCACGTCAAACTCTGCCAATGAAGTTACTTTGTGCCCTAGCAGCACCTGTTTAATCTGCTGGTCTAATTCAGGATGGACCTGGGCGAAAGAGTTGCCTATCATTTGGTGTTCCTGCAGACCCAGTGCTTTCAGTCCGGCGCCTCTGGACTCCAGAATGTGGCCGTCTTGGCCAATGCGCCAGAGCGTAACGGGCAGGTTCTGCAGAATGGCGGTAATGGTTTCATGGAGTTGGTGCAGTTCCCGGTCTTTTTTCATGCTCTCCGTTAAGTCCATGGCCACGCCTACCAACTGGATGGGCCTGCCCGAGTTGCCCCGTTTGAACACGGTGTCCCGGAACAGGATGTTGCGCCAGGTACCGTCTTTGGCTTTGATGCGTACCAGCGATTTCAGGAACTCGCCGTCTTTCACTTCGCTGAACCGGCTTTCGCGGTTCTGGAGCAGGTGCGCATCTTCGGGGTGGTAGAGGGTGTCCAGTAATTCGCGGGGGTGGCCTTTAATGTCAGCAGCGGTGTAGCCCAGAAAAGCGAGAAAGTCACGGTTGTTGTACACGTTGCGGCCCATGATCACGTCTTCCACGTACAGGAAATCGGGCATGGCCTCCGCGGTTTTCTTGATCAGGAGCTGGCTTTCCTGTAGTTTTTCATTGGCAATGCGCTGCTGCGTGACGTCTTCAAAGGTGAGCACGAAGCCGTCTTCCAGTTTTACGGCCACGCAATTAAGCCACCGTTCGGTCTTGTTTTCTTTAAAATGGGCTGTAAACGTGGCGGGCTGACCATTTTCCACCACATGAATGAACGTGAAAAAGTGGCCGTCGGTCAGGAAACTGGGCAGCAGCTCGGTGAGGCGGTGGCGGCGCAGTTGCTCCAGGGTATGATCCAGGAAAAGCTCGGCGGTTCTGTTCAGCAGCAACCATTCAAAATCAATGAGGGTGCCGTTGCTGTCCCGCACCGCTTTGAACACCTGAATAGCGTTGAGTGAAGAGTTGATGATGGTAGAAAGCAGTGCCTCTTTGTTGGCCAGTTCAATATGCGCCGTTTTGCGTTCCGTCACGTCTACAAAGGCGATGCGGCACTGGTCGGTTTCGTTGTCGCGGCGCAGCAGCATGCCTTCCAACTGGGCGTAGAAAATAGTGCCCGTGTGGGAAACTACCTGTAGCTCTACCGTCTGGATTTTCTCTGAGAGTAGGACCCGTTTAAAGAAACCGTAAAAAGCGTCCAGACTCTCAGTATGCACAAACTGGCTGAAGCGGCGGGCTACCAGCAGTTCTTTGGAAGCGGCCAGGAGTTCCACGCCTTTGGCGTTGGCTTCTTCAATAACCCCGTGTTCGTCTAAGGTCACGTACCCAAACGGTGAGTGCTGGTACAAGTCAAGGTACTTGGCCCGGGCTATTTCCAGTTCATAGGTGGCCAGTTGCAGCTGGTGGTTCTGCATCTCCAGCTCTGTCTGGTGAATCTGGAGTTCCTGTATAACCTGGCGCACCTCATGCGGCGTCATGTTCTGCACGTCTGTGACGCTCACGGGCTTCTGTAATTTCTCTGCCCGTTGCCGCAGCAAAGAGAAATCATGGGCCATTTCAATCGGACTATTCTTCTCGTCACTCATATAGAAACAGGTTCAAAACCAAAGCTGTAGGCACGCACGGTCCCTTATTTTTCAAATACCTCCATCGCCAACAAGATCTTAAACGGCTTGTTCTCCGTTTGCTCTACCCGCCGGGTGTTTAAAACCATTCGGCGGTACCCAATCACCGGGAACTCATGCTCCAGCACTACATTTCTTATTTCCGCTTCGTTCGTCAGGAGCTGGGTCATAAGCTTTCTTAGCTCCGGTATGTCCCATTGGCCATTGCCTAAGTGGTAGAGCCACTGGCCCTTTAACTGCTCTGGTATAAGCTGGAACGTTTGGGCAAAGGCGTTGCTGGCGCATTCTACCCGTAGTTGCCCGTCCAGTACCAGCAAAGGCTGCTGAATAATGTCTACAATGTTGGCGGCGTACAGGCTGGTGGCGGCTACGCTGGCTTCCAGGTTTTTGAAGTTGGTGATGTTGGTGAACGTGACCACCGCGCCGTCTATGAAATTGTCTGCCGTGCGGTAGGGGAGTACCCGCATAGAATACCAGTGCTGCTCATCTTTGGTTTGCAGATGCACCTCTTTGCTGCGCAGCCGGTCCAGCACTTCTTTGATGTCTTCTTCTATGTTCTGGTACTTGAGGTTAGAGGCAATATGCGTGATGGAGCGCCCCACATCCGTCCGGATGACGTTGAAAACCTGCGTGGCCTGCGGCGTGAAGTTTTTGATGTTGAGGTTGTTGTCCAGGAAGATGGTGGCCACTTCGGTGCTGTCCAACAGGTTCTTCATGTCATTGTTGGAATTCACCAGCTCCTCGGTTTTGGTCTGGTACTGGAGGTTAATGGTCATGAGTTCCTCGTTCAGAGACTGCATCTCTTCTTTGTTGGTCATGGCCTCCTCATTGGTGCTTTGCAGCTCCTCATTGGCAGACTGCAGTTCTTCATTGGTAGACTTTAGTTCTTCCAGTGACGAGTTCATTTCTTCAATGGTGTTCTGCAGGCGCTGTTTGGTGTAGAGCAGTTCTTTCTCCAGCTCGGCAATGCGGGCATCTTTCAGAGAAGCCTCTTCCACGCTGTCTTTGCGGCCTTTGCGGGTTTTAGGTGCGGGCATGTCTTCCAAGGTAACCATGAGCATGCCTCTAATGGGGTCTGGCTCCTGCAAAGGGCTAACCGTAAGTTTCACGTGCTGGGTACCATGGTCGGTTTTCACGGCTATGTTTTCGGCCATGACCTGTTCCCCCAGTACAGCCGCCCGGTTTACCAGGTTGTTCATTTCAAACGCGAGGCCTTCACGGGCCATGTTGAACACATTGAGCGTGCCCTGGCCCTGGGCGGGCTCCAGGTACTTGCCCGTGCGCCCATGCACGTAGAAAATATCTCCGTTGGCATTCACAATAAGGGTAGGGGGCGCAAACTGCTGCAGCATGACGCGCTGCACCACCCGGCTTAAACTGGATTCTCTCTTCACAATGGCCTGCGGCTCTGGATTGGGTTTCACGGATTCAATGGATTTATAAGTGAACGGAAACTCTGACAGGCGCCCCAGCGGAAGGGTGGTTTCGTCACGGCGGGAGATTTTCCATTTGGTGTCAAGGGTGGTGAACATGTCTGGGAAGCCGGAAAGGGTCTCTGAGGAACCTAAAAACAGCAACCCGTTGGGGTTAAGGGCATAGTGGAAAACCGGAAACAGTTTCTTCTGCAGTTCTGAGGAAAGATAGATGAGCAGGTTGCGGCAGGTGAGCAGGTCTAGTTTGGTAAACGGCGCGTCACGGTTAATATTATGCACCGCAAACACCACCTTCTCGCGCAGTTCTTTCCTGATGTGGTACTGGTTGTCTATCTTAATGAAAAACCGGTACAGACGCTCCGGGGACACATCTCCGGTGATGTTTTCCTGGTAAATGGCGGCGCGGGCGCGTTCAATGGCTTCGGGGTCAATGTCTGAGGCGAATACCTGTATGGTCAGGTTCTTTCCCAGTTTCTCAATGGCTTCCTGCAGCAGAATGGCAATGGAATAGGCCTCTTCGCCGGTAGAGCAACCCGCCACCCATACCCGCACGTTGTCGCCGTCCTGTTTATGGCGCAGCATTTCGGGCAGGTATTTGTCTTGCAGCAGGGCAAAGGCCTCGGCGTCTCTGAAGAACTTGGTTACGCCAATGAGCAACTCCTTGAAGAGATTTTCCACTTCCAGCGGATTTTCCTGCAGTAACTGGACGTACTCAGAGAACTGGGTGAGCTGGTGGCTGTTCATGCGCCGCTCAATGCGCCTAAAAATGGTATTGCGTTTGTACAGCGAAAAGTCATGCCCGGTTTTGCTACGAATGAGCTCAAAGATCTTCTGCAGCATTTGGGTAGACTTGTGCGCCTCTATCATGTTCTTGGTCTTGATAGGCGGCATCTGCGCGTAGGCCACCAATTTCTGGGGCATTTCCTCCACGGGCAGCACATAGTCCACGAACTCGGTCTTAATGGCGTTACGGGGCATGGCGTCAAAGCGGGCGGTGTTGGGGTCCTGCACCATCACCATGCCAAAGTTCTCCATAATCATTTTCACGCCCAGCGTGCCGTCTGCCCCCATGCCGGAGAGGATAGCCCCAATGGCGTGCTCGCGGCGGTTCACGGCCAGGCTCTGGAAAAAGTAGTCAATGGGCATGCGCTGGCCGTTGGGCTGCTCAGGCTCTATCAGTCTGAAGTGGCCTCTCTCCAGCGCGGTTTCTTTGTGCGAAGGCACCACGTACACGTGTTCCGGCTCTACCTTCAGGCCGTCTGTGACCTCCAGCACCGGCAAAGACGTATACCGCTTAATAATTTCAGTCATCATGCCTTTCTGGGTGGGGTCCAGGTGGGGCACCACCACGTAGGCCATGCCCGTGCCCGAGGGCAGATGCTGGAAGAACGCCTCAAACCCCTCCAATGATCCGGCAGAGCCGCCCAGGGCCACAATCTGGAAATCGTGGTTAGGGGTGTCCATTGGAATTATCTCTTTGTGAAATTCCTTCAGCCGGTTGTGCTGCGCATCAGAAGGTCGCGGGGCGGGCGAAGGATTTTCTGTTTCTGTTCTCTCCATAAATGTTGTACGTAAAAGAAAGGGGCTGGTCTCTTGTGGGTTAGGCGCTTCAGAAGATGGCCATTGCCCTGGTCTCTGCCAGAAGACCCGCTGCCGCCTTTCCTTAATCCTCTAAGGTACAACAATTCCCTTGCTCCGTTTCCACCACTCGTACTTGTTTGGCGCAGAAACCGCATTAATACGGTGCGGCCTGCTACGTTTCTGCACTGTTTTTTGCAAAGTGAGGCCAAAACCGGCGGGCGGTTGGTTGTTTTCCCTCTTTTGCACGTAGTAGCAATGAACCGTATGCGCATACTCACCTAACCAGACTAAACAGACCAACATGAAACTTCCGCATCACGACATTATAGTGATTGGTACCTCGGCCGGCGGCATGACCGTTCTCTGTGAATTAATGGACCAACTGCCCGCAGATTTGCCCGCCGCCATTTTCATTGTGCAGCACCTGGCCCGCAACTCCAACTCAGATGTGCTGGTAGAGCGCCTGAACAAGACCTCTAACCTCACCTGCCAGGTAGCCACGCACGAACAAACCATTGAAAACGGAAACGTCTACTTTGTGCCCCAGGACCACCACTTGCTGCTGCAGAAAGGCCGTATGCTGGTGACCAAAGGCCCGCGCGAGAACCTGTTCAGGCCCGCCATTGACCCTTTGTTCCGGTCTGCCGCGGCGGCGTATGGCCCAAGGGTGATTGGGATTATCCTCACCGGCATGCTGCAAGACGGCACCGTGGGCATGGAGATGATCAAGCGCAGCGGCGGTATTACCATTGTGCAGAAACCCGAAGAAGCCGAATACCCCGACATGCCCCTGAGCGTGCTCAATGAAATAGAAGTAGACTACGTGGTCAACGTAGCCGAAATGGGGCAACTGCTGGAGGAACTGGTGTTTGTGCCCTCCTCGCCAGACGCCGAAGCCCCCGAGGACATTGTGTACGAAGCCAACATTGCCGAGCGCCTCATGCTGGACTCCGGGGAAATTGAAGAAACCGAGTTGTTGGGCCCACGGTCCCATTTCTCTTGTCCTTCGTGCGGGGGGGCGCTTTGGGAGGTGGACAAAGGCAACGTGACCCATTACCGGTGCCACGTGGGCCACGCCTTCACCCCAGAGGCCTACCTGAACGCCAACGTAGAGTCTATTGAAGAAACCCTATGGATTGCCCTGCGCATGCTGGAAGAGCGCCGCACCATGCTCAGCGCCATGGCCGACCAGGACCGCCGCAAAGGCCAAAACTACTGGTCAGAAGCCCAAGAAGAACGCGCCAACGAACTCAAGCAGCATATTTCCCGCATCCGGCACCTGCTCATGACCAACGCCAACGCCCGCCACCGCCACGATGGCGTGGACGAGAAAGAAGTAGGCTGATGGGGAACCTGTTTGAAGCCCGTTTTTCCAAAAACAGGCTTCAAACAGGTTTTTTTTTACTTACCCTGGCTCTGCTGGTTCTGATTGAGCAAATCTTCCCTGTAAGATTCAGCTTATCTTCTCCCTTCGGTCTATCTCCTGACAGCCCCGTTTCCTCGGTCTCTTCTCTGACAGACCGAAAGGCCTGCCCAAAAGGACAGCATGAAAAGCAACCACTATGTAGCATATTCCTGCTTCGGCAAGCCGAAGACGTTTTATGGCCCGCATCCCGAAAACTTCGTCTACCTTTGTTTGCCTGCCTGTAACCCTTGAAGAGCGCCAGCGGTACACCTGAATGACAGGTCATGAAAAAGGCTTCTCTTTATTTCCCCCTATACAAGTACCATGGAGAACACCTTTGGAATTCCTATCATCCCAGACAACGAGGAAGAGCGGCTGGAAAGACTCTACAGCCTGCACCTTCTGGACACACACCGCGAGGAGGGCACCTTTAAGCACATTGCCGCCATGGCCGCCCGCATGTTCCACGTGCCCATTGCGCTGGTAAACTTTGTAGACAGTGCGTACGTGCACACGAAAGGCAGCGCGGGCCTGGACGTTACCCAACCCGTGCCCAGAGGCACCAGCCTTTGCTCGCTGGCTGTGCTCAGGGAAGGAGCTACTGTGTTCCAGAATGCACTGGAAGAACCCTGTTTACTGGCCAACCCCATGGTAACGGGCGAGTTCGGGCTGCGTTTTTACGCGGCGGCACCGTTGACTACCACAGACGGTTACAACGTAGGCGCGCTCTGCCTTGTAGACACCGAGCCCCGGGAGTTTTCTGCGTCTGACCAGAAGATACTGGAAAACCTTGCCTCTGTGGTAATGGAGAACCTAGAACGAGGTACTAACTAGACACACCACGCTAAGGCACCTTTTCACATGGACGGGAAACTACTGGTCAATGACCCTCATCTCTCCATTACGTATGACGTAATGCATGACACTCTGCTTGCTGACTGGGTAGGGGAGCAGACCGAGGCCACCGTGATGGACGGCTGCGAAAAGGTCCTGAAGTTCCTGACGGCGTACCGCTGCACCAAATTACTCAATGACAACACCCTGGTAACCGGCATGTGGTCAGACGCTGCCGAGTGGGTGGCCCTTGACTGGGTACCCAGAATGGTACAGGCCGGGTGCCGGTTTATTGCCCACGTGTACTCCCCAGACATCTACGCCAAGCTCTCCGTTGACAAAGCCATAGAATTCGGGGTGAAAGGAGTCATGGTCACTACCTTTCAAGGAAGAGCCGCCGCCCAGGAATGGCTTCTGGCAGTGTAACAGTCCCGATTTCTCAGACTTCCCCCTTGAACTGCTGTATTTTCCTTGATTTTGGTTTTGTGCTTAGGAGTACCAGGTGTCTGTCTGGTTTCTGAAAAATACCGTATTTACTCTATAAAAAAGTGCGTATTACTACAACTTGCTGAAAGAATGCCCGTTAATAGACGCATAAAGCATAACAGGGAAAGGTATGGTAGAGGAAGAAAAAGTGCTGAAAGCTGTGTACGGGTTGGTAAAAGGAGACCCATCGCCGGTTCATTTGCCGGTGTCTGCGGTGGTCATGAGCCAGGTCGCCGATTTGCCGTTAGAAAAGGTGCAGAAGTGTTGCCACGTGCTGGAAAACCACGGTTGCCTCATCAGTAGCAAAGGCATTTCTGAACCCATCTACTACATCACCAAAATGGGCGTTGACCAAGTTCTGAACCCCACGTTACCATTTTACATTTATTCCTCGTCCTCAGCACCACAGGCCAGAAGAAGAGTTTAAACACATATATTATTC